>NZ_MULM01000167.1:0-94172 GCF_002029345.1 Pseudomonas sp. VI4.1 | reverse complement strand
TCGATCCGCATTCCTGCCTCGTATTGCGGTCTGGTGGGGCTCAAGCCCAGCCGTTATCGCACGCCGAGTGGGCCGGCGCATTTCGAGGGCTGGTTTGGCGCCAGCGTCGGCAATGTGGTCTCGCGCACGGTGCGCGATACCGCGCTGTTTCTCGATGCCGGCCAGGGCCATGAAGCGGGCAGTGCCTA
Source organism: Pseudomonas sp. VI4.1 (assembly GCF_002029345.1). Classification (NCBI taxonomy): domain Bacteria; kingdom Pseudomonadati; phylum Pseudomonadota; class Gammaproteobacteria; order Pseudomonadales; family Pseudomonadaceae; genus Pseudomonas; species Pseudomonas sp. VI4.1. The sequence goes on along the minus strand of NZ_MULM01000167.1, from coordinate 93,984 downwards.
CTGGATCCCGCCGCTGGTACGGCCCTATGTAGAAGAGTTGCAGCGCGAGCCGGGCAAGTTGCGGGTCGCCGTGGTTCGCCAGTCATTGACTGGCGCGGCGTTGGAGCCGGCGATTGCCGCCACGTTGGAGCAGACGATCAAGCAATTGCTGGGACTGGGACATGAAGTCGAAGAGCTGACGCTGAACATCGATCCACGTCAGCTGTTCGGTGCGCATGGCGCCGTGATCGGCACCGCATTGCGCACCGCGATTAACGACCGCGAACAAGTGCTGGGGCGGGCCGCCACGGCGCAGGACCTGGAGAAAATCACCCTGGTCAACCTGGAACGCGCCCAGGCCACCACGGGTGAAGCCCTGTATCGCGCCCGTCAGTCGTTCGAAAGTATTGGCGCAACCATGGAGCAGCCGTTCGAACGCTTCGACGTGATCCTGTCGCCGGTCACCGCCAACCTGACACCGCAACTGGGCCTGCTGACGCTGGATCAATCCTGGGACAGCTATGCCCATCACGCCATGGGCAGCGCCGGCTTCACCGTGCTGGCCAACGTCAGCGGCCAACCGGCCATCTCGCTGCCGTTGGGCCAGAGTGATAGCGGCCTGCCGGTGGGCATGATGTTCACCGCCCGCCTGGGAGGTGAAGACGGTCTGCTGCGCCTGGCCAGTCAACTGGAGCAGGATCGTCCCTGGGCCGCCAGACGCGCCGTCCTCTGACAGCGCTTGCCTGGCCCTTTCGGCCGGTTGTTCGCCGCTTTCATGAGCAACCGGCATCGGGCCGGCTTCCTAGTCCGCTTTGACGATGAGCCCGGCCAGTGCAGCCCCGATCATGGGATGCACTCCGCCAGCGCTCCCACAGCGTCGTCGGCGGTTATCTCTGACCTCAGCTAATGGCATAACAACAATGACGGCTCAAGTTCAGTCTCAGACCCACTACGATGTGATTGTCGTTGGTTCGGGTGCAGGTGCAATGACGTCGGCGGTGTTCCTCGCCGATCACGGCTTCAGTGTGCTGATCGTGGAAAAAAGCGACAAGTACGGCGGCACCTCGGCGATCTCCGGCGGCGGTATCTGGATCCCCAACAACCACTATTTCGCCAAGCTGAACGGCAATGACACTTACGCAACAGCCTTGCGTTATCTGCAAGCCGCGGCGGGCGAACATGTCGATGAAACCCGGCTGCGCACCTATCTGGACAATGCGCCGAAGATGATCGAAGAGCTTGCCCAGACCAGTCGGGTACGCTACGCGGTGGCCGCCAAATACCCCGACTATTACCCGCACCTGCCGGGCGCGCTGCCCGGCGGCAGAACCCTGGATCCGGAGTTCTTCGATACCAGCCTGTTGGGCGACGAACTGGACAACCTGCGTAAACCTTCGCCGTCGACCTTGCTCATGGGCTGCATCGCCTGGACCGCCCGGGATGCGCACAAGGTCATGGCGCGAGGTTTTGGCTGGCGCCTGCTGATCATGGGCCTGATGCTGCGTTACAAACTCGATTTCAAATGGCGCCGCAAAAGCAAGATCGACCGCCGGGCGTCGCTGGGCAGCTCGCTGGTGGCATCGCTGCGGCGCTCGCTGATGGACCGCAACGTGCCGCTCTGGCTCAACACCGATTTTGCCGGCTTGCTCACCAAGGACGGCCGGGTCAGCGGCGTCAGCGTGCGGCGCAACGGTGCCGAGGTGCAACTGCACGCGCGTCACGGGGTGATCCTGGCGTCCGGTGGTTTTGAACAGAACCAGGCCCTGCGTGAAAAATACTTGCCGCAACCGACCCGCATGGCCTGGAGTGCGACACCGCCGGGCAACAACACCGGTGCCGCGCTGGAGGCCGGGCTGGCTCAGGGGGCGGCCACCGCATTGATGGATTGGGCCTGGTGGGCGCCGACGATCGCCGTACCGGGCGAGGAAAAACCCCGGGGGATCTTCGCCGAGCGCGCGTTCCCCGGCGCCATCGTGGTCAACAGCCTGGGCCGCCGCTTCGTCAACGAGGCCGACGCCGTATCTGGAGTTCGTCGATGCGATGTACCGCGACAACGGGCTCACGGGTGGCAAGTCGGTGCCGGCCTGGGTGATTTTCGATGGCCATTTCCGTTTCAACTACGCGATGGGGCCGTTGATGCCAGGCCAGATCATGCCCGACAGCCGCTTGCGCAAGGAATGGCTGAACACCCTGTACTGGAAGGACGACACCCTGGCCGGGCTGGCCAAGCAGATCGGCGTCGATGCCGCCGGTCTCGAAGCCACCGTGGTCAAGGTCAACGAGTATGCGCGCACGGGCACGGATCCGGACTTCGGGCGCGGCGGCAACGTATTCGACCGTTATTACGGCGACAGCAACATCAAGCCCAACCCGTGCCTGGCGCCATTGCGCAAAGGCGCGTACTACGCCATGCGTCTTGATGCCGGGGACATCGGCACCAAGGGCGGCCTGCTGACCAACGAACATGCGCAAGTGGTCCGCGAAGACGGCGCCGCCATCGCTGGCCTGTACGCGATCGGCAACTGCTCGGCGTCGGTGATGGGCACCAGCTATCCAGGCGCGGGCGGCACACTGGGGCCGGCGATGACCTTTGCTTATGTCGCTGCCAACCACTTGGCCAGCCAGCGATAGGAGGGTGTATGGCGACGTTCGATGACAGTTTCTGCACGCCGATCCAGACACCTTTGCAGGTCGCCGACAGCAGCGCGTTGCTGTGGGACGAGCACTGCGATGTATTGATTATCGGGTGGGGCGCGGCCGGGGCCTGCTCGGCGCTGGAGGCCCGCGCCCAGGGTGCCGATGTCCTGATTGCCGACCGATTCACCGGTGGCGGTGCCAGTGCCAAGAGTGGCGGGGTGGTCTACGCCGGTGGCGGTACCCGCCATCAGCAGGCGGCAGGGTTCAGCGACACGCCCGAAGCCATGTTTGACTACCTCAAGCATGAAACCCAAAACGTGGTCAGCGACGACACCCTGCGGCGCTTCTGCGCCGACAGCGTCAGCAACCTCGACTGGCTGGAAAGCCACGGTGCGCCCTATGGCCACCAGATGCCGCCGGGCGGCAAGACTTCGTACCCGCCTGACGGTTATTTTCTCTATTACTCCGGCAACGAACTGGTCCCGCAGCATGGCGGACCGCTGCCACCGGCACCACGGGGTCATCGCACCGTGGGCAAAGGCCAGTGCGGCGCGGTGCTGTATGCACATCTCAAGGACGCGTGCCTGCGCGCCGGGGCCCGGCCATTGCTGCAAGCGGCAGCCAAACGCCTGGTGGTTGATGCGCAGGGGCGGGTGGTGGGTGCCGAGATGTGGTGCATGACGCCCGGCACCCCGCAAGCGCAGTTGCATGCGCGCCTGGCCGCTCGCGCCGAACGTTTACAGAACTTCGCCGCGGGTTACTGCAAGAAGCTGCGTCAGCGCATCGGCCAGCTCGAACGGGACTTCGCCCGGCCACGGCTGGTGCACGCCCGCAACGGCGTCATCCTCAGTACCGGCGGTTTCATTTTCAATCGCGAACTGATCAAACGGCACGCGCCGAAATTCGAGCGTAACTTCAAAGTCGGTGCCACAGGCTGTGACGGCAGCGGCCTGCGCCTGGGGACCAGCGTCGGTGGTCAAGGCGCTGCACTGGAGCGTGTTTCGGCCTGGCGCTTTATCAACCCGCCGTACAGTTGGCACAAGGGCATCGTCGTCAATCGCGAAGGCCGGCGTTTCTGCAACGAAGAAGTCTATGGCGCCACCCTGGGCCAACCCTTGATGGAAGAGCAGGGCGGCAAAGCCTGGCTGGTGCTGGATGCGCCGTTGCGCAAGAAAGCCATCCGCGAGGCACTGTTTGGCGGCTATTGGTGGTTTCAAAGCTTGCCCGCCCTGGTGCTGATGCTGTTCAAGGTGCGCAAGGGCAAGAGCCTGAGCGAATTGGCCAATGCGACGGCCATGGACCCTGCCGTACTGCGTGCCTCGGTGCTGGCTGCCAACGCAGCCGCCCGTGGCGAGGCGCCGGAGCCGTTCGGCAAGTCCGAGGGCGGACGCCAGGTGCTGGAACAGGGGCCTTTTTATGCCTGCGATATCTCGGTGACCAATCCCGGTATTCCCCCTGGGCGCCCTGACCCTGGGCGGCTTGCGCGTGGATGAACGCAGCGGCGCAGTGCTGGACCAGCAGGGGCAAGCCATAGCGGGTTTGTACGCAGCCGGACGCAGCGCCCTGGGCATACCTTCGCATTTGTACATCAGCGGCCTGTCCCTGGCCGACTGCGTGTTCTCCGGTCGTCGTGCCGGTGCCGCCGTCGCGCGCCCGCACGGCCAGCAATTCGAAACGACCCACGCACATGAGATGACATGATGACGCTCAATCAAAACAACAAGAACGGCCGGGTTCACGGCAAAGTCGCGCTGGTCACCGGCGGCGCCAAGGGGATCGGCGCTGCCAGCGTGCGGGTGCTGGCGGCCGAAGGGGCCCAGGTGCTGATCAGCGACCTGGACGTCGAGGCGGGCCAGGCCCTGGCGGCTGAAATCGGGCCGGCTGCAGCCTTTATCCGCCACGACGTCAGCAGTGAAGACGCGTGGCGCCAGGTCATCGACCATGTGCGCGAGCGCTATGGGCGTCTGGATATCCTGGTCAACAATGCCGGCATCCTGATCGCCGGCTCGATTGAAGAGACCAGTCTGCAGGCGTGGCAAAAGGTGATGCGGGTGAATGCCGACAGTGTGTTTCTGGGCTGTCGCGAAGGCATCGCGTTGATGAAGGGCAGCGGTGGTTCGATCATCAACCTATCGTCCGTCGCGGCCCTGGCCGGGCGTGACGATTACCTGGCTTACAGCGCCTCCAAGGGCGCGGTGGCGGCATTGTCGCGTTCGGTGGCGGCGCTTTGTCGGCGGCGCAGATACCGCATCCGCTGCAACACGCTGCACCCGGATGGCGTGCTCACCGACATGACCCGTGGCAGCCTCCCCGCAGGCGTCGACCCCGACCGCATGACCATCGACAGCGACCCGATGAACCGCATGTGCCGGCCCGAGGACGTGGCGGCCAGCGTACTGTTCCTGGCCAGCGATGAAGCCCGGGCGATCAATGGTGTCGAGTTGCGCATTGATAGCGGGCAGATGGTGATGAGTATCTAGCGGCCGTTGCCACCCCATTCCACCGCGCCCCACCCTGTAGGAGCCAGGCTTGCCGGCGAACCGGACGCTCACATTCTTCTATTTCAAAAGTGCTGATACCGGCATCAACACAGCACCCCACAGCCCAGCCGCAGCACCGCCGGCACTGAAGATGAATTGCGGTCCAACACCACGTGCAATCGCCTGCGTCCCCGCAGCGATGGCTAGCCAAGGTGACGCGCAGCCTGGATGACCCAACATTGCATCCAGGTTGCACAATCCCGTCTTATTGACTGGCATCGGGACTTCACTCAATACGCTCGCAATAGCACCAGCCCGTTGCGCGTCGATACCCACTCGCCAAACCCGCTCGATCGATGTCGACTCAAGCGGCACCCAATCAAGGGCCTGGCGCGTAGCGTAAAGCAGGTCATCGGAGGTGGGCTTGCGCTCCTGCTCCGGGCGATGAAGATAGGCTATCGGAGCTAGTGTGGTTTGCGTCAGACGGTTGCCAAACAACAAGCCCACGGCGGCTTCCGCCGTGCCTTCAGGCTGCTGCTGCGCAAACTGCACGGCCAACACCAACAGCAACGCCCGATCGCCAATACGCTGGTCGAGCCACTGGTCCAGTGCAGCCAGTCCGCTGCCATCGACGGGCTCTATGCACTGGCGAATGCCGGATTCGCGCCATGCCTGTCGCCAGACTCGGCGCCATTGCTTCTCCGGCAAACCGATGTCCGTGTCCAGCAATAGGGCCAGCGGTTGATCATCAGGCAACTGCGCTAAAGTGGGCGCCAGGTCGGCGAGCGTCTGCGCCCATATACTCAGCAATATTGCTGCCGGATTTTCATCTGCGTCGCAGGATAAACAACTATGGCGCAGCGTTGCTCCATCCAATCTGGACGCTTGTGACTGCAGCGCCATCGTCCCACTCATCAAAACCTCAAGCTGTGCTGACGGTTCATCCTCAGGTTCTCGAAGCGCAGTCTGCAAGCTCACTGCCAACACCTGTTGCGAGCGACGCCCCTGACGAATCTTGCGGATCATGTCTACTTCGCGAGCTTCATCCCAACCATCGGCAGCACCTTGTTGGCCGACGTGCAACAGCACCCGCCCGAATCCCAGCACGCACCAAACGAGGATTGGAATGCTTAAGGCCATACGCCAGAAATCCGAAGGCCGCTGGGGTAACGTTTCGTCGCCGAACAACAGCGTCCCTCCTGCGCCCAGCAAACAAAACAGCAACAACAGGCCGAGCCAAAGTAAAAATCGAGGTCGTTGAGGGCGCAGTGCGAGAGGAGGAATTTTATCCAGTCTGATTGGCATGACGTCACCTAACTCGCCGAAAAATTTATAGACTTACATTGGGCCCATTTCGTAATTATCTTTACTTTTGCTTGGTATGAAACTTTGCACCATCCGGCCATCGAATCTTCCACTAAAACGCTGTCCCCCTTGATTAAATACGTCTTGCTTGAATTCTGTAGCAACGGCTCCGAACCGCCATCATAAAGAAATGTTTTCTCCAAAATGGAGCCTTTGATTTTTTTGTCAGTAACGATGGTTTGAAACAAGGGAGAACCAACCGCCGCCTCAACACTTTTTTGATCTTTGTACGGGTAAACGTACGTTGATCGTCCTTGCCCATCGACAGTATGCCCACCTAAATCAAAAAAACGAGTGCGCTTCTGATCGAGAACTAGAGCATCTCCCTCCCGTCTAATGACACTAACATTGTAGATATCACTTACCGAATCCCACGATCTTGGCGCTTCCATGCGATGGATAACAAAGAGCATTTCTTCGGCCGCCCCAGCAACTGGAAGAAAAAATGCGTCGGTGATTGCTCCTTCCGTACCCGCGTATGGGAACTCATAAACAAGCTTCGGGTTTTCAGATGAAATAACTGAATAAAGGGAAACCCCATCTGGGGCGCGGGAGTACGTCCTTTCGTTTTTCACACTAACCTTAGTATAGACAAAACACGCTTTGAGCCCATGCACATCTAAAGAATTATAGGCTTCCCGAGGACCAATGCCGCTGCACTCTTCATTACCCGCAATAGCTGTTGACCCAAGCAAGCAGCCAAAAACTATTAGCCCAATCATTCTTCGCATGCCCATAAGCATCACCTCAACCTAAACTTACGATAATTCAATTATCTGTATCGGATATTTTTGTTTGGCCAAGCTCTATCGTTTGTATGCCTTGATATGCATCGTCAGTTAAGTAGTTTTTGCCGGGAAGCTTGCAGTCTTTATTGAAAACCTTCTCACCTTGGTTTCTGGCAACGACTTTGTAGCTAAACGAATTTAGGCTTTCGAATGAGTAAAGGTATTTTCCCTTTGTAAAGCGAAGAGCGGCTCCGCTAATTTCAGAACTTCTCGAGTTGTAAATTGTAAATATTCCTTTGGGAGGTGTTTTTTGTTCTGGATATTGCATTTCTACGTTTGCCGGACCAACACCGTAGGACGGTTTCCCAAAGCGGTACTGTACATAGCCGCTGTCAGGGGATGTATTCGACTTCGCGCAAATGGAAGCGACTTTCCCTACATAATCGTATTGATCCAAGCTAGTATTGAAGGCGCAACTGATATAGATATCCTCTCCTTCCTCGCACATTGTTGTATCTATATCCACGTACGGGTCTTTTGCCCAAGATTTAAGACTTATGAGAAATATCATTGTCAAACAAGAAATCAATATTTTTTTCAATTCAAAGTCCCCGTTTTCCACAATTCAAAAAAATACTTTCTTCTGTCTGAGTGACTCTTTGTGTGCTTGTTTACCACGTCGGTTATTGAATCCACAATTTCAGGAGTGCTACCTCCATCTGCTATTTCATATAGCTGATTACTCAGCCAGAAACTTGCAGCTGATCGAACCGCATATTTCATTTCAAGTAAAAGGTCGGGATCTGCAACAAAGTCAGGATGATCATTCTGCCATTGCGCCGAAAATTTTGAGTGCCAACGTTGAAACAGCGTGTAATTATGCAGTCCTGTCAGGTGCTTCAGTCCGCGCCCTCTATACTTCCACCCATCACCGCTTGAAATTCCTCGGTTGCCGAGTTCGGTGCGCCCCCCATATGCCCCATTGGCGATAGCCTCATAATCGGAACGGGTCATAGGTAGACCGTTTTCTTTAATTTTACCAGTCCGTACTTTATAGCCATATCGCCTTGCTTCTTCCGGGTTGTTCCTAAAGTAGCGGAACAAGTCAATTAGCGCGTCAGCCTTATAGCCAAAATCCTCATCTACCGATAAATTCACTCCCGTTTCTTGTTGGATTTGCGCAAAAAAGTTAGTTCTTCGCAATGGCGTATCTAGTTTGAAGAAATCGATGTTTGCGTTTAACTCGTCGGCGATCTTTTGCAAATCGCCATATCGACCTTCACTGAGTTCCGGATAAATACTTCTCATGACCTTAAGGGAAAATTTAAATCGGTTACCACAAAAAATCCCCATCAGCCCAATCGGATGAAAGTGATAGACACTCCCCCAAGAAGGCAACCCCACTTTTTCCGCAACATCCTTCCACCACGCCATTTCTGCGATCCGCTGCTTCTCCGCCAGCCAATTCAAGTGCGGCGTCGAGCCGCTATGGCCGAGCAACTCATCCAGTGCGTCCCATACCTTCGGCTGGTGGAACCACTCGCTTTCCTTGTAAAGAATCATCTGCGAAATCGACTGCGCATGAGCTGGCAGTTCAAGTGCCGCTTGCAGTTCAGTGGCCGTCATCTTGCCTTCGCGATCGCGATCGATTATCTCGTACAACCGGCTTTTCATCGGGCCCTTGTCGTCTTTTTCGGCAATGGGGCGGTAACGCTCGCGTTGCGCGTCGCTGACGCCGTCGGTGGCGCTGAGAAAAGAGGCCAGCAAGTGTTTGGGTCGGCTGTAGTCGATGATGACGTCATAGCCTTCCCAATCCCACGGACTGACCCAAGGCGTTACACCTATCTCTTCACACACCCAGCCATCGAGAAGTTTGTTATTGGCGTCGTGAAGCAAGTTTTCCAGGCGATACCAGGTACGAGCTTTGCGCGTCGGGCTCGCGGGCACCTGGATTTTTCGGTCTGTTGGCAGATCGTCGAGCAACTTCTTTGGGACCAGCACGTCGGCAGCGCTGAGCGGGCTGGAAGCACTCGACATCTGCAATTGTGCCGCGGTGGTATTGCCTTCAGGCGGCACCACGGGAGTGCCCTTGGCGAGTTTCAGCCAGGTTCGGTCTTTCTCCGGAAGGAGCAGGGCCCAATCCCGACTGTCGTCGATGAACGCCTCGACGTCATCACCACTGAACGTTTCCAGGTGCAGCTTCTTTTCCGGCTCACTCGCGCCGCCGTCCTGATACAGGCCGAGGTGGCCGATCAAGTCTCCAGCCTTGATCGCGACGGGCTCATCAAGCACCACTACCTGATCTGACGCTGCCGGCTCAATGGCACCGTCAAGCGTATCAAAATGCACATACTGGTTGATGCGTTCGAGCTTGCGAAACTCGCCTTCGCCACTGACAGTGACTTCCGATTCAACCGGTAAATCAAAAATGACGTTATCAGCAATCAGCGGTTCGGCTCGGACGTTGACTGTCTTCTTCGACGAACTGATGCGGGTCACTTTGCGGTCTGGGTGTTTGAGCACCTGAGTAGAGAGATAGCCCTTGATCGAACCATCGGGGTTGAGCAGTCTGGCCGGTCCCAGGCTGCTCTCCAGCTTGCGGAAATGTCCGGTGCCGCTGATGGTCACCTCGGCGCCTCGCGGCAGAAAATCGATGACCTGGCCATTCAACTTGTTGCGCACGTTCAGGCCACGCTGTTCAGGCCGGTCGGGGAGGAGGTCATTCGCCGTCTGTTTGACGCGAAAGGTCGGTCGCTCGGGCCAGAATGCCGGGCGAGCGATGGTCGAATCCTCGATGTACTTCTCCCAATCCTGCAAATGCATGTAGAGGCTGTAAAAAGTCAGGCTCGGTGGAGTGTCCGGATTGCCATCGATCTTCGGCGCTTGAAGACGATGGCGGACCAGCACGAAGTTGCGCGAGAAGGGTTTCTTGGCGGTGATCTCGTGGACGTAGCAGGTCGTCGGCGATTTGTGGTCAATGCGGTAAGCCACCACTTCGCCGTCGGCCAGGCAGTGCACGCTGGATTGCTTCAGGCCCACGGCGGTACCGCTGTCGAAATGCACACCACCGTGCCACAAGCCATTGCGACCCAAGGGGTAGTAACCGGCGGTGGCGTTGGCCAGGTGGGTCAGTTGTTGCAGCGGGGCGCGCGTGTCCTTGAACGGGTGGCACCAGTTTTTCAGCGGCGGCAAGTCGTCGGTTTCCGGGGCCGTCGTTGGAGGGATGGGCTGGGTGTCGCGTGTTGGCCAGACCGGAGGCATTGCCTTGGGGGTGCTTGAGTTGTAGTGGTGTCCAAAAATCCAGTCGAGCAGCTTCGCCATGGCGAGTACGTTCCTTGTGACGAAAGGGGGGCGGGCAGCGAAACGGTCGGCTTCAGGGGATGGCCGACGCTCAGGCATAAGGGGATTTTTATGACCATCCCCGTGCCAAGGCTCGCAAGCTTTTACGAAGTTGGTCGAGGTGGAAATAGGGCGTTTCTGATGGATGTGTAGGACGCTTCCGAGTGTTTGTAAGAAAGCCCTCGCGTCACTTCCCGAAAGCCACAGCACCTTGCGCCGTTGCCTACGGTTACGCCAGAATCCGCCGGCTTGTGCGCCCAGGAGCTGCTCGGTAACTTGATTCGCGTCACTGATGGTCAGTGATCGGGTTTAGTAGCCCGCGGCAATTTGGCTGCACGTGCATCCGTCAGGCAGGTATTTCCATACCTGTAGTTTGATGGTGGCTGTACGTAGGGCGCCTTCGGGCGCGCCGGCTTTGCTGAGTTCCCCGGTCTACTAACCTGCGTACAGTTGCCTCCCTTTTCGTTTAGTAGCAGAAGGGCGGCACTCAATTAGAGAACACAGCATATGATTAAGCCAACACCAAACCCGCCGGACGCCGATCCGGCAACGCCCTCAGAAACCATCGATTCAAACAATTCCCAGCAACTATCCGAACGCATTCCCTCTGCCGCCGACATCCAGGCCACTCCGCGCAAGCTTTGCACCATGTTTATCGTCAACCCGGAACTCGATACCGAAACCCTGCTGGTCCACGCCTGTGAGTCGCTGGCTTCGGCCAATGTCATGGCGCTGGATCTGGCGGATCATATGGAGGGGACGAGCCGCAACGCCCTGTTGGGGATTGCCCAGGTCATCATGCTGGGTGAGCTGGCGGTGAACCGGGCGCTGGATCGGATTGATCGGGTTGATCGGGCTGATTAGAAGATCAAAAGATCGCAGCCTCGTTTCACTCGACAGCTCCTACAGGGGAACGCAGCACCTGTAGAAATCCCTGTGGGAGCGAGACCGGCTTGCTCGCGATGGGGCCAGCATATTCAATTTCTCTGTTGGCTGAGCTACCGCCATCGCGAGCAGGCTCGCTCCCACAGGTTTTGTGCCCGACCGACGAGCGTCTAGTACCCCTCGAACTGCGCCGGGCGTTTGTCGATGAACGCCTGCATGCCTTCCTTCTGATCCCGTGAGGCGAACAGCAGGGCATTGGCCTTGCGCTCCAGCGCCAGGCCTGCTTCCAGTGGCGCGTCCATGCCCGCCAGGATCACTTCCTTGATCTGCTCGGCGGCCAGGGCCGGCATGGCGGCGATGACGCGCGCCAGCTCCAGGGCGTGGGCTTGCACCTGGTCATCGTCGACCAGGTCACTGATCAGTCCGGCGACCCAGGCTTCCTCGGCGCTGATCGGTTGGCCGGTGAGCGCCATGCGCATCGCCTTGACCTTGCCCACCGCGCGCACCAGCCGCTGGGTGCCACCGATGCCGGGCATGATGCCGATGCGGATTTCCGGTTGGCAGAAGCGCGCGCTGCGGCCGGCGACAATCAGGTCGGCATGCATCGCCAGCTCACAGCCGCCGCCATAGGCATAACCGCAAATTGCCGCAATCACCGGTTTCGGGCAGTGCTGGATCGGCCCCCAGACCCGTTCGGTGTGGCGCTTGTAGATATCGATGGCGCCGACCCCGGCCATGCTGTTGATGTCGCCACCGGCGGCGAACACCTTGTCACCGCCGGTCAGCACGATGCAGCGCACCTCGGGGTCAATCGCCAACTCACTGAAATAACGCGACAGCAGCGCCTGCAATTCCAGGCTCAAGGCGTTGGTCGCCTGCGGGCGATTGAGCCGCAGCAGGGCCACGCCGGGCAGTGGGCGTTCGAGCAGAACCGGTGCAGCGGATGAGTCGGACATGAGCATTCTCGAAGACCTGACAACGTGTAAATGGCCACCAGTGTCCTGTTCAGGCGGTTGAATTTTCATCGTCCGTTCAGACGTAGTTTGGCCTGCGGTTCGTCCCTAGAGTGACCCTTGTCAGTAGAAAAGGAGCACATGATGGAGCTGCATTCGGGTCTTGATTACAGCGGCAAGGTGGTGCTGGTCACCGGTGGCACCAAGGGCATCGGCGCCGGTATTGCGCTGGGGTTCCTGGCCGCGAACGCACGGGTGATCGTCTGTGCCCGGCGCGAACCTGAACAGGTGCCGGCGCAGGGTGGCAAGCGCGCGACCTTCATCGCCGCAGATGTGCGTGACCACGATTCCCTGCAACGCCTGTTCGCCACCATCGAGCGCGACTTCGGGCGCCTCGACGTGGTGGTCAACAACGCCGGCGGCAGCCCTTCCGCCGACGCAGCCACGGCGTCGCCCAGGTTTCATGAAAGCATCATCGGTCTGAACCTGATCGCGCCGCTCAACGTCGCCCAGCACGCCAACCGGCTGATGCAGGCCCAGGTGCAGGGCGGTTGCATCGTCTTTAATCGGCAGCATCAGTGCGCTGCGTTCCTCGCCAGGCACCGCCGCTTACGGCGCGGCCAAGGCCGGGGTGCTGGCGCTGGTGCAATCGCTGGCGGTGGAGTGGGGGCCCAAGGTGCGGGTGGTCACGGTCAGCCCGGGGCTGGTACAGACCGAGCAGTCGCACCTGCACTACGGCTCCGAGGCCGGTATCGCCGCCGTCGCGGCCGGCATTCCGGCCGCCCGCATGGCGGTGGCCGAAGACATCGCCAACGCCTGTCTCTACATCGCATCGCCGCTGGCCAGTTACGCCAGCGGTTGCAACCTGTTGCTGCATGGCGGTGGTGAACGCCCGGCATTTCTTGGCGCCCGCGCAGGTGCTGACCCACCTGATCGACCTATTGCGGCGACCGGGTTCGGTGGCCGCCTTCAATGTGAAGGAGACGACTTTGGCTGATCCACAATTGCTATCCAATGTGCGCGCCCTGGTGGGGCGCGAATACGGCCGCGTGTACGCCTGGGACGAGGTCAATGCCCCGATGATTCGCCAGTGGTGCGAAGTCATGGGCGTGGACAACCCGCTGTACACCGACGCGGAATTTGCCCTGGGCACTCAACATGAGGGCCTGATCGCGCCGCCGGCGATGCTGCAGGTGTGGACCATGGAAGGCCTGCACGCCAACAACTATCCGCCTGGCTCCACCGACGAGAACCCGTACGAGGTGCTCAAGGAAATGGAAGCCTACGGCTATGCCTCCACCGTGGCGGTGAACTCCGAGCTGAGCTTCACCCGCCCGGTGCGCCTGGGCGAAAAGCTCTACTACACCACGCGCCTGGACTCGGTTGGCGACGAAAAAACCACCGCCCTGGGCACTGGTTTCTTCGTCACCCTGGTCATGAGCCACTTTGTCGAAAAAGCCGGCGGAGACGAGCCGGTCGGCCAGTTGCTGTTTCGCGTCTTCAAGTTCCGCGCGGCGAATGCCCAGGCACCTGCCAAGGTCGAGGCGGCACCGGTCAAGGCCAAGCGCCCGCTGCCGGGCATCAGCGACGACACGCGGTTCTTCTGGGAAGGCTGCGAGAAGGGCCAATTGCTGATCCAGCGCTGCACCGCGTGCCAGACCCTGCGCCATCCACCGGCGCCGGTGTGCATCCAGTGCCACAGCTTCGACTGGGACACCTTGCAGGCCAGCGGCCGCGCCAGCCTGTACTCGTTCGTGGTGATGCACTACCCCGAAGTGCCGCCGTTCGATTACCCCAACCCGATCGGCCTGATCGAGCTGGAGGAGGGCGTGCGCCTGATTGCCGGCCTGGTCGGTATCGAGCGCGAGCAACTGCAGATCGGCCAGCGCTTGCAGGTCGAGTTCCAGACCTTCGATGACCAGTTGACGCTGCCTTTGTTCCGGCCGGTAGACGCCTAGGAGCCATTCACCATGGATTTCGAATTAAGTGAAGACCAGCGCGCCATTGCGCAAATGGCCGACAGCCTGTTTGTCGACCATTGCCATGACGACTACATGCGCCAATGGGACACCAGCGGCGAACCGATGATGGCGCCGCTGTGGAAGCTCTGCATCGAGACCGGGCTGCAGGCCCTGGCCATCCCCGAAGAACACGGTGGCAGCGGTTTGGGCATGACCGAGCTGATGCTGGTGTTGCAGGCTCAAGGCAAGGCCCTGGCCCAGGTGCCGTTGTGGCGCCATCAACTGGCGGCCGCGACCCTGGCTCGTTTTGACGCCAGCGACAGTGCGGGATGGGTCGCCAAGGCGGCGTCCGGCGAGGCGCTGTTGAGCCTGTCCGTCGATGCGTTGAGCAGTGCGCTGGGCATTGACTTGCAGGCGCAGGCGACTGAGGGGGGCTGGTCGGTCAATGGCCGGGTCGCGGCCCTGTCCCTGGGTGATCAAGCCCAGGCTGCACTGGTATTGGTGCAGGTCGACGGCCAACCGCGCTTGCTGCTGTTGGACCTGTCAGCGCCCGAAATCCAACGGGTGTCGGCGGTATTGACCCACGGCGAAGCGGTGGCCGACCTGCACATCGAGGGCTTGACCGTGAGCGGCGCAGCGCTGCTGCCGGCCGAGGCCGTTGCCTGGCTGGAACTGCGCAGCGTGGCGGCGCTGGCTGCCCTGCAACTGGGGGTCAGCGAAGAGCAGATCCGCCGCACCGTGGCCTATGTCAGCGAGCGCCGGCAGTTCGAGCGCAGCATCGGCAGCTTTCAGGCCGTGCAGATGAGCATGGCCGACACCCATATCGCCGTCGAAGCCTTGCGCACGGTGCTGTGGCAACTGGCCTACCGCATCGATGCCGGCTTGCTGGCGCCTTCCGAAGCCCTGGCCACCGCGTGGATGGCCTGTGAAGCGGGGCACCGCATCGGCCATGTCGCGCAACACGTGCATGGCGGCATCGGCGTCGACCTGACGTACCCGATCCACCGTTTTCTCTACTGGAGCCGTGGCCTGTGTCTTGCCCTGGGGGGTTCGGCAGCAAACCTGGAACGCCTGGGCGACTGGCTCAACGATAACGACAAGCTGGGATGGAAATATGACCTCGAAGAACACCAAGCGCTTTGAAGACGTGCGCCCTGGCGAAGTACTGCCGGAGCTTGCCGTCCCAATCACGGTGACCCTGATCAACGGCGGCGCGATTGCCACCCGTGATTACTTCCCCGGCCACCACGACGCAGAAGCGGCCCGTGCCTTGGGTTCGCCCCACGTGTTCATGAACATCCTCACCACCAACGGGTTGGTGCAGCGGTTCATCGAGCAGTGGGCCGGACCGCTGGCGCAATTCACCGCGCTGAAAATCAAGCTCGGCGCACCGAACTACCCCGGCGACTGCATGACCTTCAGCGGCAGCGTCACCGGCGTCGATGCGCACACCCGCTCGGTGGACATCACCTTGAGCGGCAAAAATTCCATGGGCAACCACGTGACCGGCACGGTCGCGCTGGTCCTGCCCTGACAGCCGGAGAGACACAGATGACTGATTCATCGATTTCCGGGCGTGCCGCGATCGTTGGTCTAGGCGCAACCGAATTTTCCAAGAACTCCGGACGCACCGAATTGCGCCTGGCCCTGGAGGCCACCTTGAGTGCTCTCAAGGACGCCGGCATCGACCCGAGCGAGGTCGAGGGTTTCAGTTCCTATTCCGTGGACAAGGTCCCGGAATACGAAATTGCCCGTTTGCTCGGTTGCAAGGACGTGAAGTTTTTCTCGCAAGTACCCCACGGTGGCGGCGCGGCTTGCGGGCCGGTGATGCACGCGGCCATGGCAGTGGCGACCGGGATGGCGAAAGTGGTGGTGGTGTATCGCGCCATGAACGAACGCTCCTGGTATCGCTTCGGTACCGGTAACTACGGCTTCGCTTCGGCGCCCACCTTCGACAACGTCAACTACGGCTGGTACATGCCCCACGGCTTCCATACGCCGGCAGCCTGGGTCGGCATGTTTGCCCAGCGCTACATGCACACCTATGGCGCCACCAGCGAAGACTTCGGCCGGATCGCAGTGGCGGCGCGGGATTTTGCCGCCACCAACCCCCAGGCGTTTTTCCACGGCAAGCCGATCACCCTGGAAGAACACCAGGCCTCGCGCTGGATCTGCGAACCGCTGCACCTGCTCGATTGCTGCCAGGAATCCGATGGCGCCGTGGCGATGGTCATCACCTCGGCCGAGCGCGCCCGTGACCTTCGGCAGAAACCGGTGACCATCAAGGCCGGTTCCCAAGGCATCAGCCACGGTCAGCAGAGCATGACCTCGTTCTACCGCGACGACATTACCGGGCTGCCGGAAATGGGCGTGGTCGCCCGCGAGCTGTATCGCCAGTCAGGCCTGGGCCCGGAGTCTTTCCAGACTGCCGTGATCTACGACCACTTCACTCCCTTCGTATTACCGCAGCTGGAAGAATTCGGTTTCGCCAAGCGCGGTGAAGCCAAGGAATTCATCCGCGCCGGGCACCACGCCCGTGGCGGCAAACTGCCGATCAACACCCATGGCGGGCAATTGGGCGAAGCCTACATCCACGGCATGAACGGCATCGCCGAAGCGGTTCGCCAGGTGCGTGGCACGGCGGTCAACCAGGTGGCGGATGTGCAGAACGTGCTGGTCACCGCCGGCACCGGCGTACCCACCAGCGGCCTGATTCTCGGCGCAGCCTAAGGAGCAGCATATGTTCGTCGACCTCACTCCCGAACAACATGCCCTGCGCCACAAGGTGCGGGACTATTTCCAGGCTCTGATGACCCCGGACTTGCGCGATCAGTTGCGCGGCAAGGAAGGCGGCGATCTGTTTCGCCAGACCATCCGCCAGATGGGGCGCGACGGCTGGCTGGCGGTCGGCTGGCCCAAGGCCCATGGCGGTCAGGGCTACGCCGCCACCGAACAGTTGATCTTCTTTGAAGAAGCCAACATTGCCGGGGCGCCGCTGCCGTTCGTGACCATCAGCACTGTCGGCCCGGCCTTGATGACCCATGGCAGCGAGCTGCAGAAAGAGCGTTTTCTGCCGGGGATCGCCGCGGGCGAAATCATGTTCGCCATCGGTTACTCCGAACCCGGCGCCGGCAGCGATCTGGCGGTGCTGAAAACCAGTGCCCGCCAGGACGATGAAGGCTTCGTGGTCAATGGCAACAAGCTGTGGACGTCGGGTGCCGAATCGGCCGATTTCGTCTGGCTGGCGGCCCGCACCGATCCGACCGAGGCGCGGCATAAGGGCATTTCGCTGTTGATCGTCGATACCACGACGCCGGGTTTCTCCCACACCCTGATTCCTACTACCAGCATTCCCACCACGGCCACCTACTACGACAACGTGCGGGTGCCCAGCGAGATGCTGGTGGGTCAGTTGAACGGCGGCTGGAAGCTGATCACCTCGCAACTGAACCACGAACGCCTGGGCCTGGGCACCTGGTCGGACAAGGTGGTGGCGCTGTTTCGCCGGGTTTACCTGTGGGCGCGGGCCCGCGACGAGCAGGGCCGTCGGGCGATGGACAAGGCCTGGGTGCGCAGTTCGCTGGCCGAGTGTTATGCGCGCCTGGAAGCGATGCGCCTGATCAACATGCGCATCGCCGCCGACCTTGAGCTCGAACGCATGAACGTCGCGCTGAGTTCGACCACCAAGGTGTTCGGCTCGGAGTCGGCGATCGAGATCCTGCGCAAGCTGGCGGCGATCGTCGGCGCCAATGGTTCGATGCGCAGCGGCTCGGCGGCCACCCTGTTGCAGGGTGAACTGGAATTTGAATTGCGCTCTGCCCCGACCCTGACTTTTGGCGGCGGCACCAATGAAATCCAGCGCGAGCTGATCGCCCAGTTTGGCCTCGGCATGCCGCGTACCCAACGCTGAAGCTCGTCCATCAAAAACAAAAACCGTACTCGCCCCCGATCCGGGGCGAGTCGAAGGGGACTTTCATGAGCACTATCGAGCAATTTCGGCAGGACACCCGTGCCTGGCTGGAGGCCAATTGCCCGCTGTCGATGCGCACCGGCATGGCAGAAGGCGATGTGGTGTGGGGCAGTCAGAACCCGCAATTTCCCTGTGAAGATGCACGCCTGTGGTTCGAACGCATGCGCGACAAGCGCTGGTTCTGTCCCGAGTGGCCTGAGGAATATGGCGGCGCGGGCCTGAGTGACGAGCAACTGTCGGTGCTGGAAAGCGAGATGCGTCGCATCAAGTGCCGCCCACCGCAAATCAACCTGGGCATCTGGATGCTCGGGCCGGTGTTGCTGGCGTTCGGCAGCGATGAGCAGAAACGCGACCTGTTGCCGCCGATCGCCCGCGGTGAAGTGCGCTGGTGCCAGGGTTTTTCCGAGCCGAATGCCGGTTCGGACCTGGCCAGCCTGAAGATGGCCGCGCGTGATGCCGGCGATCACTTCGTGGTGGACGGCAGCAAGATCTGGACCTCCTACGGCGACAAATCCGACTGGATGTATGCCTTGGTGCGTACCGACTTCAGCGCGCCTAAACATGAAGGCATCAGCCTGATCGTGCTGGACATGCGCAGCCCTGGCGTCACGCCACAGCCGATTGATTTGATCAGTGGCAAATCGGCGTTCTGCCAGGTGTTCTTCGATGGTGTGAAGGTGCCCAAGAGCCAGTTGATCGGGCCGTTGAACGGTGGCTGGAACCTGGCCAAGTACCTGTTGCAGCACGAACGCAAGGCGATGTCGAAATTCGGCGAGTTCAGCCTGCCGTCGCACTTCGATCTTCTGGCCTTGATGCGTGAATACGTGCCGGCGCCACAGACCATGAGTGAACAAGCATTGCAGGCGCGGGCCACGGCCTGTGCGATGAACGAGCATGCCTACAACCTGACCGTGCAGCGCATGGGTGAAGAGGCGCGGGCCGGTGATGACATCGGCGGCCTGATGTCGATCATGAAACTGGTGCACACCGAACAGGAGCGCGACAAGTTCGAAGTACTGCTCGACGCCATGGCCGGGCACGCCTTCGGCTGGGAGAGCACGGCATTCAGCGAGCAGCAACTGGCGATCACCCGTGCCTGGCTCAGCAGCTATGCGCTGACCATTTCGGGTGGGGCTTCGGAGATCCAGCTCAATGTCATCGCCAAGCGCGTGCTTGGTTTGCCTGAAGTGAAGAAGGTTGCCGTGAAAACAGGAGTACAGCCATGAGCCTGCGTTATAGCGATGAACAGCGTTTGCTGGCCGACAGCGCGCGGGACTTTCTCGCCGCCCGCAGCCCGGTCAGCGCCCAGCGTCGACTACGCGATGACGCGGTGGACCTGGGCTTCGATGCGCCGTTGTGGCGCGACGCGGTCGAGCTGGGCTGGAGTGCGATTCCGTTCCCGGAAGACTTCGGCGGCCTGGATTTCGGCTGCAAGGGCCTGGGGCCGATCTTTGAATCCATGGGCCGCAACCTGTCGGCCTCGCCGCTGTTATCCAGTGTAGTGCTCGGCGGTTCGCTGTTGCATCTGGCGGGCAATTCGGCGCAACAGACGCACTGGTTGCAAGCGGTGATCGGCGGCGAACAGCGCCTGGCCCTGGCCGTGGACGAACGCTCACGCCACGACCCGAGCCGCATTGCCCTTGAGGCAAAGGCCGAAGGGCAGGGCTATCGCTTGCATGGCGACAAATTCTGGGTGGTCGACGCCTCGGCGCGATGCCTATGTGGTGGCGGCGCGCACCTCCGGGCAGCCGGGCGACACGCAAGGCATCAGCCTGTTCCTGGTACCCGCCGATACCCGGGGTTTGACCGTCAGTGCCTTGGCGCTGATCGATTCGCGCAACAGCGCACGCCTGCAACTGGATCAGGTGCAATTGGGCAGCGACGCGCTGCTGGGCACCCCGGGCGAGGGCTGGACGGCGCTGGAAACCGCGCTGGACCGGGGCCGCGCCTGCCTGGCCGCGGAGCTGTTGGGGATGGCCGAGCAACTGTTCGAGACCACCCTGGAGTACCTCAAGACCCGCCAGCAGTTCGACACGCCGATTGGCACCTTCCAGGTCCTGCAACATCGCGCCGCACAGATGTACATCGACCTGGCGCTGAGCCGCAGCGCCCTGATGGCCGCGCTGGCGACCCTGGATGACGCCAGTCACGACGCCAGGGTACGCGCTCGCCTGGTCAGCCTGGCGAAATGGAAGGCCGGCGACACGGCAATCAAGGTTGCCAACGAGGCGGTGCAGATGCACGGCGGCATTGGCGTCACCGACGAGCTGGATGTCGGCCTGTACCTCAAGCGTGTTCGCGTTGCACAGGGCTGCCTGGGTGACCGGGATTTCCATTGCGAACGCTATTTGGCCCACGCATAACCGAACAGCGGGATTGAACCCTCGCAAGGTCCCCTGGTGTAACCCGACCCCTGTGGGAGCGGGCTTGCCCCGGGCGGCGTTCCGACGAAGACGGAGTGTTAAGCGACGCAGATGTTGAATGTGCCGACCCCTTCGCGGGCAAGCCCGCTCCCACAAGGAGCGGCGGGGTATTCAACATGTGCGTGCGACACGCTCCCACAGGCTTTTCGCTGTTCTGGAGAAAACACAGATGAGCATTGAACGCTGGCAAACCGCGTGGCGACAATTGATCGCCCCCGGTGCGCCGTTTGAAGTGGTGACGCCCGATGACGGCGCGCCACGCTATTTCCGTCACGCTGCGCACGACCTGCTGCAGGTGCTCGACGCCGGTCGTGTGCACGGCGACCGTGAGTTCCTGGTCTGGCAGGCGCAGCGCCTGACCTTCAATCAGTACTATGACCAGGTTGACCGCCTCGCCGAGCAGATGGTCGCTCGTTTTGGCCTGCAACCGGGCGAACGGGTGGCGATTGCCATGCGCAACCAGCCGGCGTGGCTGGTGGCCTTCGCCGCGATCCTGCGCTGTGGCGCGGTGTGTGTACCGCTCAACAGCTGGGGGCTGCGCGACGAGTTGCAGTACGCGTTGCAGGACAGCGGTTCGCGCCTGTTGCTGTGCGACGAAGCGCGCCTCGATACCCTGCGCGCAGATCTGGCCCGTGAGCAGCACGCCACGATTGTCGTCGGGAGCCAGGAAGCAACGTTGCCCGAGTATTGCCTGCGTTTCGAAGACTTGATCAGCGCCCCGGCATCACCGTTGCCTGCGCTGGAAATCGATCCCGACGCGCCGGCAATGATCCTCTACACCTCCGGCACCACCAGTCGCGCCAAGGGCGCAGTGTCCACTCACCGGGCCATCTGCCAGGCGCTGTTCGCACTGGATTTCCAGGGCGCGTTTTGCGCCATGAGTTCGCCGGAACGCATCGGCGTGGTGATCAACAGCGGCTTTGCGCCAACCACGCTGGCGGCGGTTCCGCTGTTTCATGTCAGCGGCTTGCATGCGCAGTTCCTGTCGGCATTGCGCGGCGGTCGGCGCTTGATGCTGATGTACAAGTGGGATGTCGAACACGCCATCGACCTGATCCGCGATGAGCGCTGCACCCAGTTCAACGGGGCACCGGTGATGATGCAGCAATTGCTCGCTTCGCCGCGCTTTGGCAGTGAGCACACCGCCAGTCTGTTTGGCTTGGGGTTGGGCGGTGGCGCTTCGTCCGCCATGGTGCTCGACAACATGCTCAAGCTCAAGCCTGACGCCATTGGCGGCGCCGGCTACGGCCTGACCGAAAGCAATGGCATTGGCGCGGCGATTGGTGGCGATCAGTTTGTGTACAAGCCGGCAACGGCGGGCTGGGCGCTGCCGATCGTCGATATTCGCATCGGTGACAGCCCTGACCAGCCGCAGTTGGCGAACACCCGCGGGGTGATCTGGCTGCGCTCGCCGACCCTGATGAGCGCCTACTGGAATCTGCCCGAGGCCACTGCGCAAAGCCTGCGCGACGGTTGGCTCGACACCGGCGATATCGGCTATCTCGACGACGAGGGCTTCCTCAGCATCACCGGGCGGGTCAAGGAGTTGATCAACCGCGGTGGCGAGAAGATTTCCGCGGCTGAAATCGAAACCTGCATCCTCGATATGCCCGGCGTTCTGGAGGCAGCGGCATTCGCCATCGCCGACCCGTTGCTGGGTGAGACGGTGGGGCTGGCCGTGCATGGCCAGGCATCGACGCTGCCCCAGGAGGCGCAAGTCTGCGCATTCATCGCCGAGCGCCTGGCCGCCTACAAGGTGCCAACGCAGGTCTATCGGGCACTCGAGCCCTTGCCACGCAATGCCACCGGCAAGGTGCTCAAGGCACAACTGCAAGAAAAATTGGGCGCATAACGCCTGCTTAGTCTTTCCGGACGATGTTGCTGCCGGCAGAACACGAACAATGGGTCCATACCAACAAAGCCTTATCAGCGTAGGAGGCATTACATGAAAATAACAAGAACAGGTCTCATGCTCGCGGTCGCAGTCACAGCCAATAGCGGGCTGATGGGTGCTGCGCACGCCGCGGTGTCACCTCAGGAAGCCGCCAAACTGGGCAAGGAGCTGACCTGTGTCGGCGCCGAGCAAGCCGGCAACGCCGAGGGCACCATTCCGCCGTACACCGGCAAATATCTGGGTGAAGTGCCAGGCTGGAATCATGTGAAGTTCTCTGGCGACCACCCGGTTGACCCTTACGCTGCCGAAAAGCCAACCCTGGTGATTACCGCGCAGAACATGAGCCAGTATGAGTCGCACCTGACCGAAGGGCAGAAGGCCCTGCTGAAGAAATATCCAACCACCTACAAGATGAACATCTATCCCGGCCACCGGGATTTCCGCTACCCCGATTATGTCTGCCGCCGCGCGGTGGATAATGCCCAGCATGCCAAGCTGGTGAACGACGGTGGAGGTTTCACCGGGATAGGCCAGTTGCCGTTCCCAATCCCCAAAAACGGCATGGAAGTGTTGTGGAATCAGCTAGTGCCGGCACGTGCCTACACCGAGGAAAAAACCACCGACCTGGCCTCGGTCCTGCCCAACGGCAGTATTGGCTGGGGGCGTGCCTACGCACGTAACATGGGAATTGGCAACTCACCGACCGAAGACGTCAGGACCGAAGACAAGATTTCGGCCATGAGCAACAACATGACCCTCAAACCGGCCCGCGACAACGGCACCATCAGCATTTCCCATGAACCCTACAACTTCGCCACCGAGGGGCGTCAGGCCTGGAGCTACAGCCCGTCGACCCGACGCGTACGGCAACTGCCGGGTTACGGTTTCGATCAGCCGATGATCGGCACCAACGGCACCATGACCATTGACGAAGACCGCTTGTTCAACGGTTCACCAGAGCGCTACGACTGGAAACTGATCGGCAAGCGCGAGATCTACATCCCGGCCAACGCGTTCAAACCCAACGCTGCGACCGTCAAATACGCCGACATCCTGACGCCCAACCATCCCAACCCTGACTTTATGCGTTATGAGTTGCGTCGCGTGTGGGTGCTGGAGGCCGACTTGAAGGAAGGCTATCGCCATGTCTATGGCAAGCGGGTGTTGTTCATTGACGAAGACACCTGGCATTCGGTCATGGCCGACAACTACGATGCCCGTGGGCAGCTGTGGAAACACGCCATGGTCAACTACTACTACCACCCTGACATGAGCAGCTGGCAGGCCGGTTCTCAGTTCTTCATGGACCTGAACTCCGGCCAGTACACAGGCTACGGCATGACCAACGAGTCGAAGAAGGGCCCGATCCTCAACGAAGGCAAGTTCACCAAGGACCAGTACACCGCGGATGCGGCACGTGCGATAGGGCGCTAATGCCTTAGCAACACCCCGCTACAAGTAAAGGCCTCGCCGGATAACGGCGAGGCCTTTTTTGTTCACGTAATTCCTGGAAATACAGAAACAAGAACGGTCCAGGTGGCTTTTGCCATGCGTCAGATCCTGGCGGGCGATGAAACTTTGCGCGCAAAACACTTAGTCCCAATAGACGATGCTGACCACCCTCAACTGACTATATTAAAGCCCAAACCCACTGTCATATCGCCAGTGCAACGTCTGTATCTGCAAGCCATGAGCTCCAGCCGTTTTTGATTGCCTTCACCAACCAAAGGTTATTTATAAACATGCATAACAATTATAAAAAAGCACTACTTTCAATGGGACTGACTTTTGTCGTGGGGGGGCTGAACGCCGCGACTCAAGTGCCGACGTCCGCCGCAACGCCAGATCCTAAAGCCGTTGAACGGTTTGAGTTGCGCACCGAACTCATGAAGCAATATCCCAACGTATTGAACACCCTGCGATCCAATCCAAATGCCGGGTTTGGCGGCCCTGTGTCCGCGGCTATTGCCAATCATATGTACAGTAGAACCAACCAGGCCGCGATCGACGATGCGCGCTCGATGCTGACTATTGAGCAACAGGGCAAGGGGACCTGGTTATTGCGTTTTCCCTTTGTCAATGTCGCGGTGTTCGAAACAACCGAGGGGCTGGTTCTGGTCGATACCGGTTATGCACCGGCTGGCCCGGCCCTGGTTGAAGCACTGCGCAAGATCAGCAATAAACCCGTTAACACCATTATTATTACCCATCACCATGCCGACCATGCGTTTGGTGCCTGGGCGCTACTCGCGGCCGGGGAAAAGCCGCGCATCATTTCCACTGACACTTATCTTTCCGAATTGGCGATTGACACCAAACTGGTCAATTTTTCCATCGTCCGCCTTAACAACCAGGACCCGCGGGATGTTCCACGGCGCATGGAAGACACCATCCTGCCCACTGAAACATTCCACGGAACCAAAACCCTGAGCATTGGCGGTGAAGACTTCATTTTGACCCAGGCCCGCGGGGAGTCTGCCGATCAACTATGGGTGAGCGTGCCTTCACGCAAAGTGGTGGTCAGCGCCGACTATTGGCAACCCTTCCTGCTCAATGCCGGCAATGGCAAGCGCCGTCAGCGCCATGTGGCCGAGTGGGCACAGGCATTACGCGATATGGCCGCCGCCAGGCCGGAATGGGTATTACCGATGCACGGCGCGGCAATGATCTCTGCCGCTGAAGCTCAAGACAAGTTACTGGCCGCTGCCGACATGTTGGATTCGGCTGTCACCCAAGTGGCCGACGGACTGAATGCAGATAAACGTCCCGATGAAATCGTGGCTTCCGTCAAGCTGCCTGAAAAGCTGCAAGGGCGCACGGACATGGCGGAAACCTACAACCGTTTTCAAGACGTTGCAAAAATGGTCTTGAAAGAAGACGGCGGCTGGTGGAATGGCGTGCCTTCGGATTGGGCCCCAGCTCCACTATCGGCCTTTGGCAGTGAAATGGTCGAACTGAGCGGCGGGATCGATAAGGTGACCACACGCATTCGAGCACTGCAGGAGACTAATCCGGCCTTGGCGTGCAAGCTCGCAGACATGGCTTACTTTGCGGCCCCGGACAATAAAGACGTCCTGCAGGTGTCCCTGGATGCATACTCCAAACGCATTGCACCCGGCATCCCCACTCAAGAGTTGACTGTTTATCTGGAACACATGCTCAACCTTAAACAACGCCTTAAGCATCTGGATAAACAACCAAGCCTTGACACCGCCTCCCACTAACACACTTCGGTTTAAACACTGATACACCACGTAGGGCTGGCCAAAAACCACCTGACAGAATTGCCAGCCGATGCTGGCTCTTTTTGGCAGCCCCTCCAATTGTTACGTGAGCGAAAATAATAATGAAAAAACGCTGGATCATAACCTCGGCTGCGGCGGCCATCCTTGCATTGCCCTTTGCACTCTTGCCAATCGCCAGCCGCGAGCGAATGGAGGCAGTCCCTATCGAGGGCCAATCCTCCGCTGCCATCCAATGGGATAACAGCTTCAAGCCAGCGTCGGTTCCGGGTGCGGTAGAAGCTCACCCTTATCTTGCGCCGCTCGGGCAAGGCACGATGCATGGCGACGGCTTTCAGTCAGATACCCATCCAGCCAGTGGGCCGATGGGTACGGCCCTCGAAGTCCGTACGCGACAGGGAGGTAATTGGCTGCCGCGCCAGTGCGCGACATATGTGTACCGCAGCGACGGCAAGATCATCTCGATGTGCGGCGGGCTCACCGGCTTTCGCATCGTCCTGATTGATCCGACCACGCTCAAGGCCCTGGCTTATTACGATTTGCCTCTGCGCCCAAGTTCATTCCAGGCGCTGATCCATCGCGACATGAGCCTGATGATGAATGACTCCTCGGGCGGCGCCTACCTGTTCCTCGATAATCAGGATCGTATTGTTCTCGGCGACAGCCGTCAGATGATCCAGCGCATTGCCCTGCATGAGGAAGGTGGCCAGTGGCGCTTCGTCGTCGAGAAGGAATGGGACATGCGACCTCATGTCCCACACGACTGCCAGAACTACGACAACTGGTTCCCGTCCGGCGCCTGCGACATGATCACCACCGTCATGCCCGACACCAAGGGGCATTACTGGTGGCTCACGCGCTTTGGTCGCGTGGGGACGCTCAACCCCGAGACTGGGCAGGTCCAGCAACTGCGCCTGCCGGACGAAGAAATCCAGAACGCCGTCGCGATGGATGGCCGCGCCGTCTATGTACTCTCCGACCATGCGCAATATGCCTTTGCCGCAGACCAGGACGGTATGCCGCGGCAACTGTGGCGGCACACCTATGACCGGGGTGACGAGCGCAAGGTCGGCACGATCAACCAGGGTAGCGGGACCACCCCGACGCTGCTCGGTGAGCGCTACATCACTTTCGCCGACAACGCCAATCCGCGCATCAACATCGTCGTATTACGCCGTGGTGATCTGAAACCCGGTGAGCAGCGCGAAATCTGCCGGGTTCCCGTGTTCACCGCCGGCAACAGCGCCACCGACAACTCGATGATCGGTTGGGGGCATTCGATCCTGCTCGAAAACAATTCGGGATACAAAAGCGCTCATACGCAAAAGGATTGGGACGCGATTACCGGTGGCGTGGTCAGGGTCGACATCCGTGCAGACGAAAGCGGCTGCGACACGGTCTGGACATCGCCGCTCAAGGCGCCTTCGTCGGTTGCCAAGCTGTCCGCAAGTAACGGCATCGCCTATTACTACAGTTTTGACCAAGGCCCCCAAGGCACCCAGGACTGGTCGGTCGTCGGCCTCGATTTCCGTACGGGCAAACAGGTCATCAAGATCCCTACAGGACGAGGCAAGGTCTTTGACAATAACTGGGCCTCGATGTCGATCGGCCCTGACGGATCGCTCTATGTCGGGACCACCCGCGGCCTGGTCCAGGTGCGCAGCCAACTCAAGTCAGCGCAGCGTTAGGCCTGACAGTTCGGACGAGCTGATTTCAAAACGATTTATTTATTGTGACTCAATGGGAGTGGGCCAACCTGGCCCTCTCCTGCAAAGAACAATCGTTGAATCTGTACTGCCAGTGAGCACCCGCCATACGAAGGACGGAGTCTGGAACAATCGGGCCAGCGTCTGGGCCCTGCCTTCCTGAGCATCACGCTCCAGGCGATACCTTTGCGCCTACATCAACAAATGCCCCGTCAGGTCCCCCATCATTTCCAGCTGCGAATAATCACGAAAGCTGAACCGCCACACCCCGTCGGCATGCTCGAACTCGTCGAGGTAACGCCCGGCGGCGATGGGTTGCAGGGGCAGGGTGTCGGTGGCCTGAAGCACGGTGTAGCAGGAGCGAACCGTCGCGGTTCCTGCGGCTTCGTCGATGTCGATGATGGGGTTGCTGATGACGTGTCGGGTGCGGGGCGTGCCGCAGGGGTAGAGCTTGATTCGTCGTTGCCAGATGCCCAGCAGGGCGGTGTGATCAAGGAAGTCGCCCTGGCTTTGCACCTTGATGCGGGCATGACGAAACAGCTCGGCGGCCTCGACCAGTTGGCCGCTGTCCAGGCATTCGGCGTAACGGTAGAGCAGGTTGCTGATCTGTACGGCGCTGGTACTCATGGTGATCCTCATAAAAAAGCCGCTGGAACCTGACAGGTTTCCAGCGGCGCGGTGGTATGGGGAGGAGGGTCAGGCAGTCACGGCCTGGTTCGGTGAGGACTGCGGGGCGGGGCTCTTCATGTGTTGGCGGTAACGCGGCAGCGCCAGGGTCAGGAATACGCTGGCCAGCACCAACATTGACACCGACGAAGCCAGGGCATAGCGCAGGGATTCACTGCCCAGGGTCGGCACGAAGAAGTCACTGAGCATGCCTACGAACAGCGGCCCGACACCGACACCCAGCAGGGTCATGGACATGACGAAAATCGCCGTGGCCTGGGCCAGTCGCGTGGACGGGAACAGGTGGGTAATGGCGCTCAGGCACGGCGTTGCCCACCACACCCCGAAGAAGCCGAAGGCGCTGTAGAACAGGAACGCTTGCGGCACGGCGATGCTGCCGATATGGAACGCCGTGCCCTGGGGCCAGAGGAAGTACGCCAGGGCGAAGGGAATGCTGATCAGCGTACCCAGCAACGGCACACCGATTTGCCAGCCGACATCACGCCGCGCCATGCGGTCGGTGAGCATGCCGCATACCAGGGTGCCGATAGTCGACCCGATGCCGCCCACTACGCCCACCAGAAATCCGGCCTCTTGCAGGTTGAGGCCGTGGGAACGGATCAGGAAGCTCGGGCTCCAGGTGCCGATGGCGTAGCCGGCAATCGCCGCCGAACCGCCGGTGAGTACCAGGCACAGGAACGAGGGCATGCGAAACAGCTCGACCAGAGTCTTGAGCCAGCCATCCTGTGGCGCCGCGACGTTGGCCAGCGGCACTGCGCGCTTGGGCGTCCGCACGGTCAGCAGCAGTAGCAGGCCAAGGAAGATGCCGGGTGCGCCTATCAGCAAGAAGGCGTAGCGCCAGCCGTGGTGCTGGGCAATCCAGCCGCCCAGGCCCAGGCCAACTATCGCCCCCAGGCTGGAACCGAGCATCAGCACCGACAGGGCAGTGGAACGGCGGTTCGCCGGGTACAAATCCGAGACCATGGCCACCGACGGCGCCGTGCCGCCGGCCTCGCCAACCGCCACGCCGACTCGCGCCAGCACCAGGGTCAAAAAGTTGCCGGCCATGCCGCAGAGCATGGTCATCAGGCTCCAGGCGATGCAGCTGAAGGCAATCACTGGCTTGCGCCCGATGCGGTCCGACAGGCGCCCCAGCGGGAAGCCGAACACGGTGTAGAACACGGCGAAGGTCACCCCCGACAGCAAGCCGATGCCGGTATCGGAAATGCCGAATTCGAGCTTCACCGGCTCGATCAGGATCGCCATCAACTGGCGGTCGATGTAGTTGAACACATAGATGCTGGCGAGCACGAACAGCGCGTAATGCGTTCGCCATGTCACGGGGGATTGGTTCACTGCGGGTGCTCCCGGTTTTGTTCTAGTTGCCGCGATGTTCGGCTCGTCACGGTTTTTTTTCATCGTCCGTTCAGACCATCTTTGTCGTCCCCGGCTGGTCTCCTACGTGCGTACAAACGATGCGGTATCGGGATCGCCTTGTCGATAGCGAACCTAGTCTTGTCGGACGATGTTTCGCTCGCGTCCAACGTCAATCATTCAGCCCATATTCGCTGGCGTGTCAGTGCTTGCCCAAGCTGCGGCAAGCGATCCGACAGCCTGAAAACAAAAAAAGCTGAGGAATTGAAATGAGCGTCTTGTTCGAGCCGGTCACCCTGGGCGAGCTGCAACTGGCCAACCGCATTGTCATGGCGCCCATGACCCGCAGCCGCGCCCTTGCCGATGCAGTACCCGGTAGCGAGATGGTCGAGTACTACCGTCAGCGTGCCAGTGCCGGGTTGATCGTGGCCGAGGGCACCGCGCCGTCCGCCAGCGGCCTGGGCTATTGCCGCACCCCGGCGATCTACAGCAGCGAGCAGATCGCCGGCTGGCAACGGGTCACCGAGGCCGTGCATGCCGAGGGCGGATGCATCGTCCTGCAACTGATGCACGTCGGCCGCGCCGCCACCCAGCACAACAAACCGGCAGGCGCCGCGACGGTGGCCCCGTCGGCGCTGCGTGCGCGGACCCAGGTGTTCAGTGACGCCGCGGGCCTGGTCGATACCGACGAGCCACAGGCGCTGACCCTGCAGGGTATTGACGAGACCATCGAAGACTATCGCCAGGCCGCATTGAATGCGCGCCTGGCAGGCTTCGACGGTGTCGAGCTGCACTGCACCAGCGGTTACCTGCCAATGCAATTCATGGCCTCCGGCAGCAATCAACGCAACGATGCCTACGGCGGCGATGTGACCGGGCGGGTGCGTTTTGCCAAGGAAGTGATCGAGGCCATGGCCATCGCGATTGGCGCTGGACGCGTCGGCTTTCGCCTGTGCCCCGGTAATCCCTACAACGACATCGACGACCAGGATCCGGCTGCCACCGCGGCCGCCTTGTGTGAGGCCGTGGCGCCGTTGGGCCTGGCTTACCTGCACATCATGCGCTCGCCACTGGCAGACCTCAACGCCTTCGCCCTGGCGCGTCAACACAGCCCTCATGCGTTGATTCTCAACGATGGTTTCGACGGTCCTTCGGCCAGTGCCGCTCTCGCGTCGGGCGAGGGGGCTGCCGTGTCGTTCGCTCGTCACTTTATTGCCAACCCCGATCTGGTGGAGCGCTTGAAGCGAGGCCTGCCGCTGACTCGCTTCGACCGCAAGACGCTTTATACGCCGGGCTCGGCTGGTTACTCGGATTACCCCGCCTATCAAGCCGATGCCCAGGAGGTGGCGCAATGAACCTGAACGACTTGCCCAACGTCCTGCCGGCCCACCCGGTACCACGGGAGCAGACACAGGCGCTGCTCGATCAGCGTTCGATCGCCGCCGGGCAGATCAAGCCGAAAGACCTCTACACCTTGGCTGACCGTCTGGAGCAACGGGTGGCTGAGCAGGGCGAGCGCACGTTTCTGATCTATGGCGAGCAGACCCTGAGCTACTTCGAGGTCGATGCGCGGGCCAATCAGATGGCTCACACGTTCTATGCCAATGGTCTGCGCGCCGGCGATGTCTGCGCCCTGGCCATGGAGAACCGCCCGGCGTTTTTCTGCACCTGGTTCGGCCTGGTCAAGCTCGGGGTGGTGGTGGCATTCATCAACACTCAGGTCAGCGGTCGCGCGCTGCTGCATGCGTTGCAAACCACCGAAGCCAAGGCGTTGGTGACAGGCGAAGAATGCCTGGCCAATGTGCAGGCCACCGAAGGGTTTCCGGACCTGCCGTGCTGGCTGATACGCGACCCGGAAAATCCCTGGACCGGACCGCTGCCCAAGAGCGTCGACGGGCATTTCGATGCGCGCCTGGAGAAAGCCCCGTGCACGCCGTTTCCCCGCGATATCCGCGCGCACATCGAAGCGCAAGCCCCGACCCTGCTGATCTTCACCTCGGGCACTACGGGCTTGCCCAAGGCGGCGCGCTACAGCCACATGCGCTGGATGTCCTCGGGCGATGTGATGGAAACCACTCTGCAAGCCACTTGCGAGGATGTGTTCTATTGCTGTCTGCCGCTGTACCACGGTGCTGCTGCCACGTCGGTGACCTCCACCGCGCTGCGGGTGGGTGCTGCCATTGTGGTGCGCCGCAAGTTCAGCGTGCGAGAGTTCTGGAAGGACGTCGCGCGTCATCAGATCAGCATCTTCCAGTATATCGGTGAGATCTGCCGCTACCTGCTCAATCAGCCGGTGCAAACGGGTGAGCGCGAGCACAGTCTGCGTTGCATGCTCGGTGCCGGTCTGTCGCCGGACTCCTGGCAGCGCTGGCTGGAGCGCTTCGGTCCGATCCAGGTGTTCGAGGGTTGGGGCGCCACCGAGGCCAATACCACGGTGATCAACGTCGACAACTATTTCGGTTCCTGCGGCCGGGTACCCGACTGGAGCAAAACCAACCTGCGGCTGGTGCGTTACGACATCGAAAACGACTGCCATCCACGGGACGAAAACGGTTTCTATCAAGTTTGCAAAGTGGGTGAGATTGGCGAGGCCATGGGCTTTATCGTCGATCACCCGGAGATCGGTGGCGGACGTTTCGAGGGCTACACCTCAAGCGAGGCTACCGAAAGCAAGATTCGCCGCAATGTGTTTCGCGAGGGCGATGCCTACTGGAGCTCCGGCGACTTGCTGCGCGAGGACGCCGACGGTTACTGCTACTTCGTCGACCGCATCGGCGATACCTATCGCTGGAAGAGCGAGAACGTGTCGACCCTGGAAGTGGCGGACGCCCTGAGCGATCTGTCGGGCCTGGAGCTGATCAACGTCTATGGCGTCCAGGTGCCTGGCCATGAAGGCCGCGCCGGCATGGCCGCAGTGCTGATGCAGGAGGGCCAGGCGTTCGATCCGGACGCCCTGTACCGCCTGACCGAAACGCGCTTGCCGCGCTATGCAGCCCCGCTGTTCGTGCGAGTCACCCAGTCGGCGGACCTGACGGCCAGCTTCAAGCTGCGCAAGGTCGATCTGCAGCGCCAGGGCTACTGCCCGACCCGTTGCAACGATCCGCTGTTCATTCGCGACGAGCAAGCCCGCACCTATGTGCCCTATTCGGTAGAGGCCCTGACGCGGGCCGGCCTGACGCCTTTCGCGGTGGCCGACCATGGCTGATCTCGACGACAACGGTCACGAACTGCGCGGCGGCCTGCGGTATCCATGGCCTCAGGCGCCTGATTCCGGGCAGGTGCGCGAAGTGGCGCCAGGCGTCTGGTGGTTGCGTATGCCGCTGCCGTTTCGCCTGGACCACATCAACCTCTACCTGCTGCGTCACACCGACGGTTGGGTGGTGGTAGACACCGGCATGAACACCGAGCAGACCCGCGAAGTCTGGGACCGGGTGCTGAAGGAAGTGTGTGCTGGCCTGCCGGTGCTGGCAGTGGTCTGCACCCACTTTCACTCCGACCACGCCGGGGTGGCCGCCTGGCTTTCGGAGCGCTTTCAATGCCCGGTGTACATGACCGCCAGCGAGTTCCAGGCGCTGCACCTCAAGTTTCCCGCCGGTCAACCACCGGGCTGGGACTTCCTCGACTTCTACCGCAAGGCCGGCGTGGCTGACGAGCAAAGCACCGAGATGTTCGCGGTGATGAGCAATGCCCATTTTCTGCCTGCGCCGCTGAACCATTACCGCCGTTTGCGCGAGGGCAGCCTCCTGAATATCGGTGGCCGCACCTGGCAGGTGGTCATCGGCCGCGGTCACTCGCCGGAGCATGCCTGTCTGTATGCCGCCGATGACGGCTTGCTGATCTCCGGCGACCAGGTGTTGCCACGCATCACCTCCACCGTCGGCGTACATGCCACGGAGCCGTTGGCCAACCCGCTGGGCGACTGGCTCGATTCCATCGAGCATTTGCGCAGCGTGCCGGACAGCGTGCTGGTGCTGCCGGCGCACGAGCGGCCGTTTTTCAATTTGCATGAACGCCTGGATCAGCTGGACGCCCATCACCGCGGGCATCTGGCGCAGATGCTGGCCAACTGTGACGAGCCGCGCACCGTGCTCGAACTGATGGCCGTGTTGTTTCCCAGGTTGTCGGGTCGTTTCGACGAACTGATGGCGCTGGGCGAAACGTTGGCCCATGCCAACTATCTGGTGGCCGAAGGGTCGCTTGCGCGGGAAGAGGACCGGGGGTGTTTTCGCTACCGGCGTGCTGTAAGGGGAGCGTGCCCGGTTACACCGCTCAACGTGTTTTGAGCGGATGGCACGACAGCAGTGTTGAACATTCCAGGCAGCCAACCGGTTGCCCTTGAGGAGAATCAGTGTGATCAACAACAACAAAAATAACGCTAAGGTCATGGTTTCGAGCGCATTTCAGGTCAGCAGCCTGGCGGCGGCGATTGCGCTGGTGACCACGCCGGTATGGGCCGGCGATACGATCGAATTCGACAACGGTTTGACCATGGACTGGTCGGTGACCACCAGCTATGGCATCGGTGTGCGCACCGGCAGCCAGAGCGATCGCTTGCTGACGGTCAACGCCGACGATGCCAACCGCAACTTCGACAGTGGCAGCCTGACCACCAACCGTGTGGGCGCGCTGGGCGAAATAATCCTGCGCAAGGACAACTATGGCGCCGTGGTGCGCGGCAGTACCTTCTACGACGACGTCTACCACAGCGGGAACGATAACGACTCGCCCGCCACCGTGAACAAAACCGGCAGCAATGACGAGTTCACCAGTGATACCCGTTACTACAGCGGCGGGCGTAGCAAACTGCTGGATGCCTATGTGTTCAGCGGCTGGCGCTTTGACAACGACACCATGCTGGACGTCAAGGCCGGGCGGCATATCGAATCCTGGGGCGAAAGTTTGTTCTACCCGGGTGTGAATGGCGTACAAAACCCGTCTGACGCGGTAAAAGCGTCCCAGCCGGGTGTCGAGGTCAAGGAAATACTCTTGCCGGTGGGCCAGTTCTCCGGCTCGTTCCGACTGAACCCCCAGCTGACGTTCGGTGCATACGTGCAATACGAATGGAAGGGCACCGAACTGCCGCCGGTGGGTAGCTACCTGTCGAGCAGTGACGTGGTTGGCCCCGGTCGCGAGTTCATCTACGCCAACGGCCAGAAGATCGCTTACCGCGGCACCGACGAACCGCGCGATAGCGGCCAGTGGGGCGTGCAGGTGCGCTACCGCCCGGTACCGGCCATCGAGTTGTCATTGTTCCACGTCAACTACCACGACAAAAACCCGGCCACCGCTCTGGTCGGCTACGACCCGCTGCCGGTGGGCGGTGGCCTCAACGCCTTCGTCAGCAATGGTTACCGGATCAAGTACTTTGAAGACATCAAGCTGACCGGCATCGCCGCCTCGACCAAGATCGGCGACACCCAGGTCGGCGCCGAATGGTCGTACCGCGACGGTGCGCCAGTGATGGTCAATACCGGCCTTGGCGCGGTGCCGTCCAAGGGCAAGGGCCAGCAAATGCAGCTGTCGGCGCTCCGGATCCTGGGGAACCGCCCCTGGGCCAGCCAGACCACCCTGACTGCCGAAATCATCCGTGTGCAGGTCGACAGCGTTGAATCCACTTCGGCGGCGCCCAACCTGCAAGGCGTGAACCTGTTGCCTTCCCTGGCACCTCTAGTGGCACCTTCCGATGACTATACCTACAACACCGGCAGCGGTTTCCGCACCAAGTCGTCCAGTGCCTACACCGTGGGCGCATCGTTCAGTTATCCGGGGGTTTTCCAAGGCTGGGATCTGGAAGTGCCCTTCAGTTTCTCCAACGTGTTCAGCGGCTCTACCCCCATGTCCGGCAGCATCTCCGGGGTGCGAGGCGACCGACGCCTGAGCGCCGGCACCACCTTCAAGTACCTGGGCAATCTTGAACTCGGCTTGAAGTACATCAGCTACCTGGGCGAAGCGGACCCGGTCAACCGTCCGTTCGCCGACCGCGACTACGCCACGTTCTCGGCGAAATACACCTTCTGATCGACTTCGCAAGGTCCGGGTCGCCTGACGTGCCCGGACGTTCAATTACACCTGGAAATCGCCGCAGCGTAACGCTTCGGCATGGAGGCACTATGGGGCTCAAAGGGCATGCGGCCATTGTTGGCACCGCACAATACAAACCGGAAAAATACGCGACCGCGCCCAAGATGTTTCACCTTGAGCAAGTCGCCGACCTGGCGGCCCAGGCCTTGCGCGATGCCGGGCTCAAGGCTTCGGACCTCGATGGGCTGGTAATCAACGGCCCGCATTTTCATGAAGCCTCGGTGTTCGTGCCGGCGAATGACGCCGAGTACCTGGGCCTGCGCCTGAACTTCGCCGAAGTGGTCGACCTGGGCGGCTGCACGTCGGTGGGCATGGTCTGGCGCGCCGCCGCGGCCATCGAACTGGGGCTGTGCCAGGCCGTGCTGTGCGTCATTCCGGCACGCATGGCGCCCTTGGGCCCCGACGAGGATGCCGGCTGGATGGCCCGGTCCATGCGTTTCGGTGGACACAGCACGGCATTTGGCGCGCCCGAAGCCGAGTTCGACCTGCCTTACGGGCACATGGGCCAGAACACCGGCTACGCGATGATCGCCCAGCGTTATGCCGCACAGTACGACTACGACCAGCGGGCGATGGCCAAGATCGCCGTCGACCAGCGCACCAACGCCCTGGCCAATCCGCAGGCGATGTTCTACGGCCAGCCGTTGACCATCGAACAGGTCCTGGCCAGCAAAATGGTCGCCGACCCGTTGCACATCCTGGAAATCGTCATGCCGGTGGCCGGTGGCGCCGCGATGATCATTACCAACAAGGAAGTGGCGGCACGGTCCCGCAAGCGTCCGGCCTTCATTACCGGGTTTGGCGAACACCTGGCGTTCAAGTCGCCGTCCTATGCCGAAGACATGCTGAACACGCCGATTGGTCCGGCTTCCCAGCGCGCCTTTGCCATGGCCGGGCTCAAGCCCAAGGACGTCGATGCGGCGCAGATCTACGACTGCTACACCATCACCACCTTGCTGACCCTGGAAGATGCCGGTTTCTGTGGCAAGGGCGAGGGCATGGCGTTCGTGCGCGAACACGACCTGACCTGGCGTGGCGATTTTCCGATGAACACCCATGGCGGGCAGCTCAGTTTCGGCCAGTCGGCCTCGGCCGGTGGCATGAGCCAGGTGATCGAGGCGGTGACGCAGATCGCCGGCACTGCCGGTGAGCGCCAACTGGGGCGCTGTGACAGCGTCTACGTCTCCGGCACCGGCGGCGTGATGAGCGAGCAGGGCGCATTGATACTTCAGGGAGCATAAGCACATGTCCAACAACAAACCGATGCCGGTGCGACGCAGATCTCCGCACCGTTCTGGGAGGGCCTGAAGGCTCGCCGCCTGTTGATCCAGCAATGCAACGCCTGCGCGCATTGGAACTTCTACCCGCGCCGGCATTGCACGGCCTGCCTGGAGCATGACCTGGCCTGGCGCGAAGTCGACGGCACCGCGACGCTGTACAGCTACACCGTGACGCGCATTGCCACCTTGCCCGACTTCATGGATGAAATGCCGCAGAAACTGGCGGTGGTCGAGTTGGCCCAAGGCGTGCGCATCAATACCAACCTGGTGGGCCTCGATGAAGCCGAAATCCGCATCGGCATGCCATTGCGGCCGGTGTTCGCCGAAGTCGACGCCAAGGGTAACCGCCTGCTGCGTTTTACCGGGGTGGACAAGGATGCGGCGAGCCTTGAATCGCTGCCCGCGCTGGACAGCGAACCGGCGCCTGTTGCGTCACAGCAACCGCCCACCCGGCAGATCGACCTCAACGACGGGCCGGCCTTGCAGGCCCTGGTCAGCGAGCAGTTCAGCGACTGGAGCAATGTGGTGCTGGTCGATCAGGCATTGATCGACGCCTTTGCCCAGTTGTCGGGCGATGATTACTGGATTCATACCGATCCGGAGCGGGCGCGCCTGCAAAGCCCGTTCGGCGGCACCATCGCCATGGCGCGCAGGTCCAGGTGCTGCAGTCGCGGATGAAACTGGCGCTGGGCTTCGAGGTCAGCGGCTACACCACCCAGATCAACTACGGCTCCGATCGCTTGCGCTTCCCGGCGCCAGTGCCGGCCGGTTCGCGGATCCATTCGCGGGCCCGGGTGAAAAAAGTCGAGGTGTCGGCCCGTGGCACCCAGATGACCCTGGAACTCAATATCCATGTCGTGGGCCAGGACCGGCCGTCGGTGATCAACGAACTGGTGATCCTCTACATCGCCTGATCGCCCCACCCCTGTTCGCGGGCAAGCCTCGCTCCTACAGGCGAAGAACGATGACGCGGTGTACCTGACACACCGCGGCGTCTGGTTCGCCTGTAGGAGCCAGGCTTGCCGGCGAAGAACGATAACGCGGTGTGTCAGATAAACCGCAGTGCCTGGTTCGCGGGCAAGCCTCGCTCCTACAAATCTCCGCTTCGCACACACATCCCCGCCCCACGCCATTTGCGCCATTGCATAAGCCATTTGGACGATGTGTCACCCCACGCCTTGCGTCGACTATCCCCTCAGAGGCAAGCCATCTCGATTGCCTCGCATGCCCTGGCGCCTGACAAGAACAAGAGGATCGGCCCTATGACTTGCCCCATGCACACGTGCCTTAGACAGGAGCATTACTCATGCGCTCTGTGATCGGCTACGCGGTTTGCCTGGTGGTCGCCTTGACCATCGGCTACACCTTCTCCCCAAAATCCCCACCGCAAGCGGAACTGTTGACCACACGCCCCGACCGGGTGCAGATCAACGGCCTGCTCAATCTGGGCTCGCGCGTGGTCGCCGTGGGCGAGCGCGGCAGCATTCTGCTCAGTGACGATCAGGGCGTCAGCTGGCAACCAGCCAGCGTCGCCACGCAGCGCAATGCCACCCTGACTGCCGTCGTGGCACTGGACGCCAAGCGTTTGCTCGCCGTCGGGCATGACAGCTGGATCCTGCGTTCGATGAACGCCGGCAGCAGTTGGCAGGAAATACGCTACGACGCCGATCTGGGCGAACCGCTGCTCGGCATCTGGACCGGCGGTGGCGACAACGTCATGGCGTTCGGCAGCTTCGGCAAGTTCTATCAATCCGTCGATGCCGGGCAGACCTGGACGCCGCAGTCCCTGGACATCGACAGCGCGCACCTCAACAGCATGGCCGGTGGCGACGATGGCCGGCGCATGCTGGTGGGGGAGCAGGGCCTGATATTGCGCACGGCCGACGCCGGCCAGCACTGGCAGACCTTGCCGGCGTTCTACAGCGGCTCGCTGTCGGCATCGTGCGCCTGAGCGCGGATAACTGGGTGACCTACGGGATGCGCGGGCATGTGTTCGTCAGCCACGACTTCGGCGACAGCTGGACACAGGTCAACGTGGGTAACCAACTGCCGTTGTACGGCCATGTGCTGCTGCCCGATCACTCGGGGCTGGTGATCGTCGCGCTGGCAGCTCGGTGGTGCGCCTGGATGCACAAGGCGCGCTGGTGGGTGTCGAGCGCCTGGCAGGGCTCGGTACGTTGACCTCGGCGACGATGGTCGGCTCGCGGCTGCTGGTGGGTGGCGAGCGCGGAGTATTGCAGGGTTCAGGTGGCAGCGTTGCTGCCCTAGTGGCCAAACAGGCCACCCGGTAAATGAGAGGCAGGCAATGAATCAAGGTAAACACTGGGTGACGCGTTGCGTTGAAACGAGCGCCGACCATCTGATGGCCTGGCGCAAGGGGCTGCTGTTGCTGTTCGTACTGGTGACGCTGGGCCTGGGCTACAGCGCCACCCACACGCAGCTGGATCCGGGGTTCAACAAACAGATCCCGGTGACGCATCCCTACATGGTCAACTTTCTCAAATTCAGCCGCTACTTCACCGGCGCCAACCGCCTCCTGGTCAGCGTGCGCTGGAAAGGCGAGGGCGACATCTATAACGCCCAGTACCTGGAGACCCTGCGCAAAGTCACCGACGATGTGTTTTTCATTTCCGGGGTCAGTCGCCCCAGCGTGACGTCGCTGTTTACCGCCAATGTGCGCTACATCGAAATTACCGAGGAAGGTTTTTTTGGCGACGTGGTGGTGCCTCCGCGCTTTAGCGGTACCCTCGAGGACCTGGCGCAGGTACGCAGCAACACGGCGGCCTCCGGACAGGTAGGCCGGCTGGTGGCCAATGACTTGAAGTCGGCCATGGTCCGCGCCGACTTGCAGGACACCGACCCCAAGACCGGCCAGCCGGTGTCCTATGTCGACATCGCCAAGCGCCTGGAAGAAATCCGCGCCAAGTACAACAGTCCCGATATCGAGATCAACATTGTCGGCTTCGCCAAACTGGTGGGCGATGTGGTCGAAGGGCTGAACACGGTAATCGGCTTTTTTGTCGTGGCCTTCGTGATCACCGGGTTGCTGCTGTGGCTGTATTCCCGTTCTCTGCGCTTGACCGTGGTGGCGTTGGTGGTGGCGTTGCTGCCGGTGGTCTGGCTGCTGGGCCTGTTGCCGTTGCTGGGGCTGGGCATTGATCCGATGTCGATCCTGGTGCCGTTCCTGATCTTCTCCATCGGCGTGTCCCATGCGGTGCAGATGACCAACGCCTGGAAGCAGGATGTGCTGGCCGGCAGCACTTCCAGGGACGCGGCGCGTTCGGCGTTCTGCAAGATTTTCATTCCCGGTTCCCTGGCCTTGTTGATGAACGCCCTGGGAT
Organism: Pseudomonas sp. VI4.1; assembly: GCF_002029345.1. Lineage (NCBI taxonomy): Bacteria > Pseudomonadati > Pseudomonadota > Gammaproteobacteria > Pseudomonadales > Pseudomonadaceae > Pseudomonas > Pseudomonas sp. VI4.1. Next base: position 53,680 of record NZ_MULM01000167.1, on the reverse strand, counting down.
TTGCGGTGATCATGCTGATCGACATTCCCATCGTCCACGAACTGGGGGTGACGGCCTGCATCGGCGTGATGCTGATGATCATCACCAACAAACTGATGCTGCCCATCATCATTTCCTACCTGCGCCTGGAGCCGGCGCTATTGCGCCGGGCGCAATCGCGTCCTGCGGGCAGGCACCGCCTGTGGTGGCGCCTGTCGGCGCTGGCCGAACCGGGCCCGGCCCTCGGGGTGTTCGCCATCAGTCTGTTGCTGCTGGCGGGCGGGGCCTACAAGGCTCGCGACCTGGCGGTGGGCGATATCGGTGCGGGCGCGCCGGAGCTGCGGGCCGATTCTCGCTATAACCTGGACAACGGCAAGATCATCAGCAGCTATTCCATCGGCCTCGATGTGATGTCGGTGTTCGTCCAGGTCAAGGGCGTCGAAGAAGGCTGCCTGTCGCCCACCGTGATGCGTGCGGTGGAAGCCTTCGATTTCCGCATGCGCACGGTCTCGGGCGTGCAGTCGATCCAGAGCGTGGCGGACATGGGCAAGCGGGTGATCGCCGGCAATAACGAAGGCAATCCGCGCTGGGCGGCGATTCCAGGATCGCCCCGTGGCCTGAGCCAGGGCGCGCGGGCCTATGTGCCCGATGACGGGCTGGTCACCGACGGCTGCCAGCAGATGCAGATCCTGGTGTTCCTTGCCGACCACGAAGGCAGCACGGTCAGTCATACCATCAGTGAAGCCAAGCGGATCATTGCCGAGATCAGCTCGCCGCAAGTCGAATTCCTGCTGGCCGGTGGCAACGTCGGGGTAATGGCGGCTTCCAACGAGGCGGTCAAGCGCGCCGAAATCATCATGCTCGGGGCGCTGTTCGGTTCAGTCGCGCTGTTTTGCTGGATGACCTTCCTGTCGATCCGCGCGGTGCTGTGCATTCTGGTGCCGCTGGCAATTGTCGCGATCCTGTGCAACGCCTTGATGACCATGCTCGGGATCGGCCTGAAGGTCGCCACCTTGCCGGTGATGGCGTTGGGGGTGGGCGTGGGCGTCGACTACGGCATTTATCTGTACGAGCGCATCCAGCATGAAATGCTGCGCGGAGCCAACCTGCGCGAGGCGTTCTACGAGGCCATGTGCCAACGCGGCACGGCGGCGGTATTCACGGCCGTGACCATGTCCATTGGCGTCTGCACCTGGGCCTTCGCGCCGCTGAAGTTCCAGGCGGACATGGGTGTGTTGCTGTCGTTCATGTTCCTGGTCAACGTGCTGGGGGCGATTTTCCTCTTGCCGGCACTGGCGGCCTGGTTCAATCGCGGGCGACCGTTGGTCAGCGAACGGGCACGCCAGCACCCGGCACCAAAAGGCACGTATCAGCTGAAAAAAAGCCCGGCTGCGCGTGATTCTCAATAGCGAAAAAATAAACCTGCCGGAGCTATTGTGGAGTAGGCAGGCGACAGGGAAACTGACGCGCGGGGCCCCTGTTTTCGGGGCCCCCGCAGGCCACTAGCCAAAATATAAAAATAACAAGGGAAGGGCACCGTCCTTACCCGAGCGAGGAAAGACTATGCAAGATGGTGTCCTGACCCCGGAAGTCCTGGCGAGCCTTGGCCTGGATCTCACGCGCTACAACGAGTTGGTGGGCGAGATCTACGACGGCGCCCTCGATCCGAAACTGATGGCCAACGCCCTCAGAAGCTTTCGCAAACTCTACGAGGCCAACTACGTCACGCTGATCCTGCGGGTGCCGGACCAACCCGATACGGGCGTGATGATCCTCGTGGGCGATCTGGAAGGTGCCGGTGACGTCTGCTATATGACTTACCCGCAGACCAATACGCCGTTCGCCAACCAGCCACTGGACAAGGTGTTCACCGTCGATGACATCATGAGCTCCACGGAATGGGAACACAGCGCCTACTTCAAGGCGTTCTGCGGTCCCAACGATGTGTATCACGTGATGTGTGCGGACATCTCCACCCCGGACGGCGGCAAACTGCGCTTTCGCGCCACCCGCCCGAAACACGCCCCCAACTTCTGCGCCAACGAGCGGGCGCTGTGCGCCAGTTTCCTGCCACACCTGCGTCGCGCCTCGCAATTGCATAACCTGCTGGACCGCAGCGAATCGCTGAGCGGATTGTACTCCCAGGCCATCAGCCGGTTATCGGTGGCGACCCTGGTGCTCGACGAGAGCGGCAGCGTCTTGCAGATCAACCCGGTGGCCGAGGAAATTCTTGCCCGTTCCGATGGCCTGAAACTGGTGGGCGGGCGCCTGGAGGCGACCTATCCAAGTGACAACCGTGAACTGCAACGCCTGATTCGCGCTGCGTTCTGCCCGGATGCCCCGAAAAGTGCCGAGGCCATGTCGGTGACGCGGCCTTCAGGTCTGGTCAACCTCGGTGTGGTGGTCGAATCCATTCCGTCCCTGGACTGGGCCGAGGAGAAGGGCCAGCCGACGGCGTTGGTGTACATCCGCGATGCGTCGAGCAAATCCCTGGCCAGCGAAGTGGTGACCAAGCAGCTGTTCAACCTCACCAAGGCCGAAACCGCCCTGGCGATGGAACTGGCCAACGGCCTGTCCCTGGAAGAAGCGGCCGAGGCCCTCAATATCCGGCGTAACACCGCGCGGGCGCACTTGCGTTCGATCTTCTCCAAGACCGGGGTGCGACGCCAGACCGAGCTGGTGCGCATCATGCTCAACAGCGTGGTGGCCTTGGGTAAACCCAAGCTGGTGTTGAAAATGGGTGAGAAAATCAAGATCCCGCCGCTGAAACTGGCCGTGCCTCTCTATCGCCAGGCCTGAACCCGTTTTGCTGTAGGAGCGAGCTTGCTCGCGATGGACTGAAGAGCGCCGCGTTTAACCAGCAAACACGCGTCATCGTTAACGACCATCGCGAGCAAGCTCGCTCCTACTTAGTCCGCACAGACGATGCCGTCGCGTGATAGCCCTGTCGATACTGGGGGACCTATCACGGAGAACAACTATGCCTATTACAGCCATTACCGGGAGTGCCTCGGGAATTGGGGCCGCCGTATCCGCCGCCATGCGCGCCGCCGGGCACCAGGTCATCGGTATCGATCGCAGCAACGCCGAAGTGATCGCGGACCTGTCCACCCCACAGGGTCGTGACGCGGCCATCGCGCAAGTGCTTGAACTCAGCGGCGGGGTGCTCGACGGGCTGATCTGCTGCGCCGGGGTCGGTGTCACGGCACCGACCTGCAGCCTGATCCTGGCGGTCAACTACTTCGGCGTCAGCCAGTTGCTCGACGGCCTGCAAGGGGCGTTGGCCCGGAGCCAGCAACCGGCTGCGCTGGTGATCGGCTCCGTGGCGGCGACGCATTCGGGGCCCGCCGGCCAGCCGATGATTGACGCGATGCTCGCAGGCGATGAGGCCCAGGCGATGGCATTGGCCAACACCCTCGGCCAACCTCACGTCGCCTATGCCGCCTCCAAGTACGCCATCAGTCACCATGCCCGTAACCTCGCTGTGAGCTGGGGCAAGCAGGGCATGCGCTTGAACGTGGTGGCGCCGGGCGCGGTAGAAACCCCGTTGCACCAGGCTTCGCTGGAAGATGCACGGTTTGGCCAGGCGACCCGTGATTTCGTCGCGCCCCTGGGCCGCTCAGGGCGCCCGGACGAGCTCGCCGCAGTGGTGGCCTTCCTGCAATCGCCACAAGCGTCGTTTGTCCATGGCAGCGTGGTGTTCGTCGATGGCGGTATGGACGCCATGGTCCGCGCCTCGCGCTTCTAACCGCGGTACTGAAGAGGCGTGGGGGATTCCACGTTGCAGTGCAACTCTGCAACATGGAATCCCCCGCAAGGGTAGTGCTTGATCCCTGATAGCGGGCCTGTGCTGGCTTACGCCTGCCGCCGCTGGCGGGCGAGAGTCATGGCGGTGTCTTCGATCATGTCTTCCTGGCCGCCGACCATGCCGCGACGGCCCATTTCCACGAGGATTTCCCGGGCCGACACGCCATATTTTTTTCTCGGCGCGCTTGGCGAACAACAGGAACGAGCCATAGACCCCGGCGTAGCCCATGGTCAAGGCATCGCGGTCGCTGCGGATCGGGAAGTCCATGATCGGCACCACCAGGTCCTCGGCCACGTCCTGGATGCCGAACACGCTGACGCCCGTCTCGATGCCCATGCGGTCGCACACCGCGACCAGTACTTCCATCGGCGTGTTGCCGGCACCCGCGCCGAGGCCCGCGCAGGCGCGTCGATACGGTTGGCCCCGGCGGCAATCGCGGCGATGGAGTTGGACACGCCCATCGACAGATTGTGGTGGCCATGAAAGCCGATTTCGGTTTCAGGCTTCAGGGCCGCGCGCATCGCCGCCACGCGGGCGCTCACGTCGTGCGGCAGCAGGTAACCCGCCGAGTCGGTCAGGTAGATGCAGTTGGCGCCGTAGCTTTCCATCAGCAAGCCTTGCTTGACCAGGCCTTCGGGGCTGTTCATGTGGGCCATCATCAGGAAACCGACGGTATCCATGCCCAGACCGCGGGCGTGGGAGATGTGCTGTTCGCTGACATCGGCCTCGGTGCAATGGGTGGCCACGCGAATGGTGCTGACCCCCAGTTCATGGGCCATCGTCAGGTGGTCGACGGTGCCGATGCCGGGCAGCAGCAGGGCCGAGACCTTGGCCTTTTTCATCAGCGGGATCACCGCCGACAGGTACTCCTCGTCGGTGTGGGCCGGGAAGCCATAGTTCACCGAGCTGCCGCCCAGGCCATCGCCGTGAGTGACTTCGATCAGCGGCACGCCGGCCGCGTCGAGGCCGCAGGCGATGTCTTTCATCTGCTGCAGGCTGATCTGGTGGCGTTTGGGGTGCATGCCATCGCGCAGGCACATGTCGTGAACGGTAATGCTTTTGCCGCGAAGATCCATGGTCGGCTCCTTATGCGTGGGCGGTTTGGGCGGTGGCGGTCAGCACGAGTTCGCCTTTGAGGATTTCCTCTGCGAACATCTCGGCGGTGCGTGCCGCGGCGGCGGTCATGATGTCGAGGTTGCCGGCGTACTTGGGCAGGTAGTCGCCCAGGCCTTCGACTTCCATGAAGATCGACACCCGATTGCCGTCGAACACCGGGCCGTTGACCAGCCTGTAGCCGGGCACGTAGCGTTGCACTTGCTTGATCATGGCCTCGATGGCGGCGGTGATCGCCGGCTGGTCGGGTTCGGTGGCGGTCAGGCAATGCACGGTGTCGCGCATCATCAGCGGTGGCTCGGCAGGGTTGATGATGATGATCGCCTTGCCTTTCTTCGCGCCGCCGACCTTTTCCACTGCGCTGGCGGTGGTGCGCGTGAACTCGTCGATGTTCTTCCGGGTGCCGGGGCCGACCGATTTGGAGGCGGCGGTGGCAATGATTTCGGCGTATTCCACCGGTTGCACACTGGACACCGCCGCCACCAGCGGAATGGTGGCCTGGCCACCGCAGGTGACCATGTTGACGTTCATCACGCCCAGTCCCAGTTGGGCCTTGAGGTTGACGGGCGGCACGCAATACGGGCCGATGGCCGCCGGGGTCAGGTCAATCATCAACACGCCCAGGGCATTGAGCTTGCGCGAGTTCTGCGCGTGCACGTAGGCCGAGGTGGCGTCGAAGGCGATCTGGATCTGGTCTTCGAGGACATGGGGCAGCAGGCCGTCGACGCCATCGGCGGTGGTTTTCAGGCCCAGCTCGCGAGCCCGTGCAAGCCCTTCGGAGGTGGCGTCGATGCCCACCATCCACACCGGTTCGAGTACCTCGCTGCGCATCAGTTTGTACAGCAGGTCGGTGCCGATGTTGCCCGGCCCGATCAGCGCGCATTTGATCTTTTTGCTCATGGTCTTTGGCTCCAGGAGGGAAAGGGGGTTATCAAGGGGTGATCAAGGGACGAAGCGCAGACTGGCTTCACCGAGACCGGTCATTGACAGGCTGATACGGTCACCGGCCACCACCGGGACCAGCGGCGCCAGGGCACCGGACAGAATGATTTCGCCCCGGCGGAACGGAATGCCCAGCTCGCCCAGGGTATTGGCCAGCCAGGCCACGGCCGCACAAGGGTGGCCTTGCACCGCCGAGCCCAGGCCCGAGCCTGCCGGCTGGCCGTTTTTCAGCAGTTGCATGTGCTCTGCGGCGAGGTCCAGCGAGCGCGGGTCGATGCGCTGAGTACCGAGGGCGAATACGCCACAGGATGCGTTATCGGCCACGGTGTCCTGGATGCGGATCTGCCAGTCGTCGATCCGCGAATCGACGATCTCGAAGCATGGCGCCACCGATTGGGTGGCGGCCAGCACGTCCTCGGCGCTGATGCCCGGGCCTTGCAAGTCTTCGCCGAGGATAAAGGCGATTTCGCCTTCGGCCCGGGGCTGGATCAAGTTGTAGCGGGCCAGGCTGACATCGCTGCCATCCTCGACCTGCATGGCATTGGTGAGGAAGCCGAAGTCCGGTTGGTGAACATCGAGCATTTCCTGAACGGCACGGCTGGTGACCCCGATTTTTTTGCCGATCACCCGCTCGCCAAGCTCTTCGCGGCGTAGCAGGAATTGCAGGGAAATCCGGTACGCCTGCTCCAGCGTGATGTGCGGGTAGCGTCGGGTCAGGGGCGCCAGTGTCTGGCGGCTGCGCAGGGCGTTGAACAGTTCGTCACCGAGCGCGTTGATCAAATGGGCGTCCATGGGAGGGCTCCAGATGGCAGGGAAGAAAAAAAGCCCGCCCCGACATCAACAGGGACGGACCCAAAGGAGTGGTTCAGCCGGGCCAGACCGACGAGTCGGCGCCGCCATCGACATCAATGATCTTGCCGGTCACCCAGGCCGAAGCGGGGCTGGCCAGGTACAGCGCGGCGGCGGCGATGTCTTGCGGGGTGCCCAGGCATTTGAGCGGGGTGTTGGCTTCCATGACTTCGCGCATGGCGGCGGGCATCACGCCATTCAGCGCTTCGGTCAGGGTGGGGCCGGGGGCGACGGCGTTGACCCGGATCTGCGGCGCGAAGTCCTGGGCCAGCAAGCGGGTCAGATGGCTGAGGGCGGCCTTGGCCGTGCCGTAGGCGCTGAAATGGCGCTGGGCATAGCGCGCCGCCACCGAACTGATATTAATGATGTTGCCGCCACCGGCTTCGCGCATCAGCGGCACGCACAGCTGGCAGAAGGCGTAGCTGGTGGCGACGTTGAAGTTCAGCACCTCGGCGAACTGCTCAGGGGTCATGGCCAGCGGATCGTTGGGCCCGCCGCCGCCGACGTTGTTCACCAGATGGGTGATACGGCCCATTTGCTCAACGCTGTGGCGCACCAGTGCTTGGCGTTGCTCGGCATCGTTGACGTCGCAGGCGAACGCCAGGGCGCGTCGGCCTAGACCGCGAATTTCTTCGGCCACGGCCTCTACTTCATCCAGCGAACGTGCCGAGCACACGACATCGGCGCCGGCTTCGGCATACGCCAGGGCAATCGCCCGACCAATGCCGCGGCCGCTACCGGTGACGATGGCGACGCTGCCGTGCATCTGGAAACGCTGCAAAATACTCATGGGCCCTTGCTCCGTGGGGTCGATTGTTGATGGATTTAATATCGCCGCAACGGCCGCCGCCAGCATCGTCTCAACGGACTAGCGCCGCGGGGGGCCGCGTTCTTCGCCTGTAGGAGCCAGGCTTGCCGGCGAACCAGACGCTGCGGTGTATCTATCAAACCGCGTTATCGTTCTTCGCCGGCAAGCCTGGCTCCTACGGGAACCGGGCACCCCCCTAGTCCGCTTTGACGATGAATGATTGCTCGCTCGATCCGATGATCCATCACAACTCGCGCAGTGGCGCAGTGAGATCGGGAGAATTGAGTGATGCACAGCATGCGAGAAAAGACCCAGGACGAACGTGATCTGCTGGAACGTGCACGCAGCCTGGTGCCGGCACTCAAGGCGCGCACGGCGCAGGCCGACAAGGATCAGAAGGTACCGGTGGAGACCATCGCCGAGTTGCAATCCGCCGGCTTGCTGCGGGCCCTGCAGCCACGGGCGTTCGGTGGCTATGAAGTGGACCCGCGGACCTTTTTCGAAATCCAGACCATCCTCGCCGAGGGCTGCATGTCCACGGCCTGGATCTATGGCGTGATGGGGGTTCACCCCTGGCAGCTGGCACGTTATCCAATCGAAGCGCAGCGTGAAGTCTGGGCGGATGACCACAGCACGTTGATCTGCTCGACTTATATGCCGGCGGCCAAGGTCACGGTAGTGGAAGGCGGCTACCGGATCAGCGGGCGCTGGGGTTTCTCCAGCGGCAGCGAGCACTGCCAATGGGTGCTGTTGGGCGGCATCCTGCCACCCGATGGCGAACTGGCCGCCGAGCACGGCACCTTCCTGCTGCCACAACGCGACTATCTGATCGAGCACAATTGGGACGTGCTGGGCCTGCGCGGCACCGGCAGTCATGACATCGTGGTCGAGGATGTGTTCGTCCCGGCCCATCGCGTGCAACGCACCAATAACTGGACCCTTGAAGCGACGCCCGGGCGCCTGGTCAACACCAACCCGATCTACGCGATCCCCTTCGCCCAGGTGTTCTCGCGCGCTGTCTCGACCTCGGCCATCGGTGCCCTGCAAGGCGCGATCAACGAGTTCCGCGACAACGCCGCCAAACACATCGGCAAGCACGGCGCCCGTACCGCTGACGATCCGGTGGCGCAAACCGCTGTTGCCGAGGCGATGATCACCGTCGACAGCCTGCGCCTGGTGCTGGAGCGCAACTACGAGCACCTGATGAGCCTGGCCGTGCCGTGAATACCCGGACACCGAGACCCGCCTGTTGTATCGCTACCAGTCGGCCTATGTGACCAACATCTGCGCCGAGCGGGCCAACGATCTGCTGCGCAGCATGGCCGCCTCGGGTTTGTACAACACCAACCCGGTGGCGCGGCTGTTCCGCGACCTGCATCAGGCACGTGGGCACATCGCCAACAACTACATGGCCTACGGACGCAGCTACGGCGCGGTGATGCTGGGCCTGCCCAACCCGGACCCGTACGTCTGAGGCCATGGTGCCCGTTTCGATACCCCTGGGTTTACACCTGCCCGTGATACACGGGCAGGTGGTCATGAGTACCTGAGCTATGAACAATTATCTTGCCCTGCGCGTGGCGCGAGTGATCGAGGAAACCGCTGATGCGCGTTCCCTGGTGTTCGACGTGCCGGAGCATTTGAGCGAACACTTTCGTTATCAACCCGGCCAGTTCCTGACCTTGCGGGTGCCCTTCGAGGACGGCTGGTTGCCGCGCTGTTATTCGTTGTCGAGCACGCCGTTGCTCGGCGAACCCCTGCGAGTGACGGTCAAGCGCGTGCGTGACGGCCGGGCCTCGAACTGGCTCTGCGGCGAGTTGCAGGCCGGTCAAACCCTGGAGGTGCTGCCGCCCGCCGGGGTGTTTGTGCCGCGCAGTCTGGACGATGACCTGCTGCTGTTCGGCGGGGGCAGCGGCGTAACGCCGGTGCTTTCAATCCTGCGCTCGGCGCTGTTGGCCGGCCACGGCAGGATTCTGTTGATCTACGCCAACCGCGATGAAGCCTCGGTGATTTTTCGCGACGAACTCAAGGCCCTGGCCAGCGCGCACCCGCAACGTCTGCAGATTGTCCACTGGCTCGATTCGGTGCAGGGCATTCCGACCGTCGAGCAATTGGCGGAGCTGGCGCGTCCGTTCACAGACGCCCAGGCCTTTATCTGTGGCCCGGGACCGTTCATGGATGCAGCGGTCAGTGCGCTGAAAAGCCTGGGCCTGCCTGGCGGGCGGGTCCATGTCGAACGCTTTGTCTCGTTGCCCGGCGAAGGCGAACTGCCCCTGGTGGTCAGCAGTGAAGCGGCGATGGCGGCGCAGCAAGTCGGTGCGCCTGGATGGCGAGGACCACAGCCTGGCTTGCGACAGCGGCGAAACCGTGCTGGCCGCGATGGAGCGTGCCGGCCTCAAGCCCCCCAGCGCCTGCCGGGTGGGAGGCTGCGCCTCGTGCATGTGCACGCTGGACAGTGGCGAGATCGAGCTGCTGCACAACGATGCGCTGGACAGCGATGAGCTGGCCGAAGGCTGGATCCTGGCCTGCCAGGCCGTGCCGACCAGCGCCCACTTGCGTATCCGATTTCCCGAATGATGCAGATCACCGAGCCTACGATGAACCAGAGCCTGAAGTTTTCCCTGCCGCTGAGCGAAGTGCCCACCAACATTGCCCGGTTGGTGTTCCAGAGTGCCGAACGTTTTGCCGGTCGCACGGCCATCGAAGACAACGGGCAGTGCACCGATTACGCCGAGCTGCCGGAACGGGTCATGGGCTTTGCCCGGGGCTTGATGGCGCTGGGCATTCAGGCCGGCGACCGGGTCGGTGTGTGGGCGCCAAACAGCGGTGACTGGATCCTCGCGGCATTGGGCATTCAATGCGCCGGCGCGGTGCTGGTGCCGATCAATACGCGCATGAAGGGCCTGGAGGCCGCCGATGTGCTGGAACGCAGCGGCTGCCGGCTGTTGTTTGTCCAGCAGCGTTTTCTCGACGTCGACTACCCGGCGCTGCTCGCGCCCCATCGGCCGGTCGGCCTCGAACACCTGGTGATCATCGAGGGCGATACTCCTGAGCGGTCTTCGGACCTGACCCTTGAACAGTTCCTGGGCGGTGCCGCGAGCGTCGACGCCGAGGGTGCCAAACGCCGTGCATTGGCGGTGGACCCCGAGGCCATGTGCGACCTGTTGTTCACCTCCGGCACCACCGGCAAACCCAAGGGCGTGATGAGCGGCCATGGGCAAAACCTGCGGGCCTTCAGCGAATACGTCAAGGTCATCGGCCTGGTGCCGGGCGACCGCTACCTGATCGTCAATCCGTTCTTCCACGCCTTTGGCTACAAAGCCGGTTGGCTGACGTGCCTGATCGGCGGGGCGACCATCCTGCCCCACGCGGTGTTCGACGCAGAACAAGTCTTCCAGCGCATTGCCCGGGAGCGTATCAGCGTCTTGCCTGGCGCGCCGACCCTGTACCTGTCGCTGCTGGCTCACCCGCGACTCAAGCAGACCGACCTGTCGAGCCTGCGCATTGCGGTCACCGGTTCGGCCAGCATTCCACCGAGCCTGATCGAGCGCATGCGCAACGAGTTGGGATTTGCCGTGGTCACTACCGCCTACGGCCTGACCGAGTGCGGCGGGCTGGCGACGATCTGCGATCCCCGGGACTCGGCGCAGGTGATCGCCGGCACCAGCGGACGGCCGATTGCCGGGACCGAAGTGAGCATTCGCGACCCGGACAACCAGGCACTGGACGCCGGGCTTACCGGTGAGATCTGCCTGCGTGGCTTCCACATCATGCAGGGCTATTTCCAGAACCCCGAAGCGACCCGCGAAGCGATCGACGCCGAAGGCTGGCTGCACACCGGCGATGTCGGGCGCCTGGACGAGGCGGGCAACCTGATCATCACCGACCGCCTGAAGGACATGTTCATCGTTGGCGGTTTCAACTGCTACCCGGCGGAAATCGAAGCGGCGCTGATCAGGCATCCGGCAATTGCCCAGGTGGCGGTGATCGGCATCGCCGATGAACGCATGGGCGAGGTCGGATGTGCCTGCGTGGTGCTGCGCGAAGGTGAAGCACTTGACCAGGCGCAACTGATCGCCTGGAGCCGTGAGCAGATGGCCAATTACAAGGTGCCGCGCCAGGTGCGCTTCTTCAGCGCCTTGCCACTCAATCCGTCGAGCAAGGTGGCGAAAAACGAATTGCGGGCAGTGGTGGCCAGCACCGCTCAGGCATAAGGCGCCCCCGTCTCATCAAACGGACGATGTACGCGACACGGGCTTTTTTCATGCTGTGGCGACACCAGAAAAAACAACAACAAAAGGAGAGGAGCATGTTTACGCGAAACACTGTCGCGCACCATTCGGGGAACCTGATCGGGAGCCGCTGCCTGTTGGCAACGGCGATCACCATCGCCAGTGCCACAGCCGGCGCCGCACCCACTATCGAACTGGGGGAAAACACCACCCTGGATTCGTCGCTGACGGTCAACTACACCGCTTCCATGCGTACCGCCAAGCAGGCCAATCAATACCTCAACGACCCGAACAACGACGACGGCACGCGCAACTTCAAGCGTGGCTCGTTGATCAACAACCGCCTGAGCCTGTTCGGCGAATTGCAGCTCAAGCACGACAACCTCGGTGCGGTGTTGCGCGGCAGTCAGTTCTACGATGATGTCTACAACCAGAAAAACGCCAATGACTCGCCGCTGACGGTGAACAAGACCGGCCACAACGATGGCTTCAGCGACGAAACCCGCAGGCTCAGTGGCAGCATGGCGCGGCTGCTCGACGCGTATGTGTATGGCAATTTCGATGTCGGCGAGACTCAGTACCTGTCGCTCAAGGCCGGGCGGCACCTGGTGGCCTGGGGCGAGAGCCTGTTCTGGCCCAACATCAGCCAGGGCCAGGCCCCGGTGGACGCCACCAAGTTCAACGTGCCGGGTACCGAGGCCAAGGACTCGTACCTGCCGGTAGGGCAGGTGTCCGGTTCGTGGTCGGTGAATGAAAACCTGGCGCTGGTGGGCTACTACCAGTACGAGTGGGAAAAGACCCAGCTCAATCCGGTGGGCGACTACTTCGGCAGCGATACCTTTGGTCCCGGCGCCGAGTTCTTTCGCCTGGGCAGCGGTGCGGTCGACCGCCTGCCCAATGGTCTGGCGGTCGGTTATGCCGGTGAAAAAGACGCCAGCGACAGCGGCCAATGGGGCCTGGGCGTGCGCTACCGGATCACCGAAAACACCGAAGTGGGGCTGTTCCATTACCGCTATAACGAGCGCATCGGCTCGATGTTCTTCGACTTCACCGGCACCACCCAATACTCCTCGCTCAAGGGCATCGGCCATGACGGCACCGCGCCGTCCTATCGCCTGGGTTACTTCGAAGACGTCAAGCTGACGGGCATCAGTTTCACCTCCAAGGTTGGCGACTCGGTGCAGTACGCCGGTGACCTGAGCTACCGCGATGGCGCGTCGGTCTACCTGAACAACGGCGCGCCCACCACCGGGCAGATCTGGCAAGGCAACCTCAACGCCATGTACATCCTGGGCCCAAGCCTGCTCGCCCATCAGACCACCTTCATGGGCGAAGTGGTGCATCAACGCATCGACGGGGTGGACAGCCTGACGATCACTGGCGGCGGGGTCGGCGTGGACGGCACCTTCGACACGTTCGAGTCGAAGACCCAGACCCGCGGTTCGACCCTGCTGGGCATTGGCGCCTACATGGATTACCCGTCCATTGCCACGGGCCTGGACCTGAGCACCAAAGTGGTCTGGACGCAGAACGTCGATGGCAGCGCCTATCAAGGCCTGGGCCGTGACGAGAAGCGCCTGACCGTGGGTGGCGATTTCAAGTACCTGGGCAACTTCCAGATCGGCATGACTTATGTCGCCTACCTGAGCTCGCCGGATGCCGCCCAGGGCCGACTGCTGGCTGACCGCGATTACCTGTCGCTCAACGCCAAGTACACCTTCTGATGATCATGGCTGCGTCGCGAGATGGCGACGCAGCCTTCATTTGTAGCCTGATAACAACAAAGAGAGGCCTGTCATGAACCCTCGTCCGACCCCGTCACCGTTCAGCCCTATAACGATTGGCCCACTGACCCTGAAAAACCGGTTTATCAAGTCCGCCACCAACGAGGGCATGAGTGCCCAGGGCGTGCCTTCCAAACAATTGGTCAAGCTGCACTCGGCCCTGGTCGCCGGGGGCACTGCCATGACCACCGTGGCGTATTGCGCGGTAAGCGATGATGGCCGTACCTTGCCCAACCAGTTGACACTCACCCAATCCAGCTTGCCGCACTTCAAGGCCCTGACCGACGGTGTGCACCAGTCCGGTGGCCTGGCCAGCGCGCAGATCACCCACGGCGGCTGCTTTACCTTCATCCGCGAACGCTCGACCAAACGTCCGCTGTCAGCCAGCGGCGGTTTCAACAAGATCGGCCTGATGAGTGGCATGTTCCTTAAACAGGCGATGAACGAAGACGACATGCAACTGGTGGTGCGCGACTTCGCGCAAGGTGCACGCCTGGCGCGCCAGGCAGGTTTCGATGCCGTGGAAATCCACATGGGTCACGGCTACCTGCTCAGCCAGTTCATTTCGCCGATGTACAACAAGCGCCGCGACCAGTACGGCGGCAGCCTGGAAAACCGCCTGCGTTTTCCGCGCCGGGTGCTGCGTGCGGTCCTGGATGCCGTCGGCAAGGACATGGCGGTGATTTGCAAATACAGCGTCACTGAAGGCGTGCGCGCCGGTAACAGTGCCGAAGACGGGGCGCAGATCGCCCGCATGCTGGAAGAGGAGGGTGCGCACCTGCTGGTACTCAGCGCCGGGATGAACGCCGAGTCGATCACCACCATGTTCGGCTCTTCCTTCCCCAAGGAAAACCGGGTGCAGCAGAAGAACAAGGTGATTGCCCTGGCGATGGCCATTCAGCGCCGTAAAGAGCCCACCGTGGAATTTCGCGAGCTGTATTTGCTGGAACATGCGCGCAAGGTGCGTGCCGCGGTGAAAATGCCCCTGGCTTATCTGGGCGGCGCCAAGAGCCTGGCGAGCATCGAAAAAATCATGGCCGAGGGTTTTGACCTGGTCGCCATGGGCCGGGTGTTGCTGGCCGAGAATGACTACGTCAACAAGCTCGAAAGCGGTGCCAGCCGCGACTCGATCTGCACCGCCTGCAACCGCTGCGTGGCGATGATGTACACCCCCGGCGGCACCTCCTGCGTACTGGGCCAGCCCGGCGACGCCGTGTTGAACAGCCAGAAGGCGGCAGATCGCTAAACCACCCTGACCACCCCCCCTGTAGGAGCGAGCTTGCTCGCGAAGGTCGTTAACGATAACGCGTGTTTGCTGGATGAACGCGTTGTCTTTGAGTCCTTCGCGAGCAAGCTCGCTCCTACAAGGGGAGCAACGGTATTGGGGGATCAACCGTTCTGCAGGAAGTCGATGCAGCTGCGGTTGAACAGCTCGCGGTGTTCTACCTGGACCCAATGTCCGCAACGGTTGAGCACGATGAACCGGGCGTTGGGCGCGCCGTCGATGATGCGTTGGGCGCCGCTGATCGGGTTGAACAGATCGTTGGTGCCCCAGAAGCCGAGGATCGGGCACTGGATCTCGCCCAGGCGTGTTTCCATGTTCGGCACCATCATCGTGCTGAACAGGTTCTTCGGCTGGGTCACCGCCACCGCCACGCGTTCCTGCAGCAGGCTTTCGGGCAGGATCGAATCATCGAACAACTGCAGGCGCATCATGCTGCGCATCTCGTCCATGCCGATGGGACCGGCGTTGAACAGGCTGACCATGCGCACGATGCCGTCCATCTTGAAGTAGGTTTCCCGCTCCTCGACGCCGCCCGGTGCCAACAGGATCAGGCTCTGGGGCAATTGCGGCAGACGCAGGGCCAGGCCCAGGGCAATCGCGCCACCCAGCGAGTTACCGAGCAGGGTGCAGCGCTGTACGCCGATGGCTTGCAGAAACGCCGCTACGCAGTCGACGAAGAAATCCAGGTTGTACTGGGCGTCCTCGGGTTTGTCCGAACGGCCGAAACCCGGCAGATCGAGCACGATGTTGCGGTAGCCGGCGGCGGCGAATTGCGGGTAGTTGCCCTTGAAGTTGCTGAAACCACTGGCGCCCGGTCCGCTGCCGTGCAGCCACAGCACCACGGGGCCCGCGCCTTCATCCAGATAGTGCAGGCGCAAACCGTTGTTGGGCAGCGTTGCGTAATGGCCGACGGGCAGGGGCAGGTCTACGGGTTGGTTCATGGGGTTCTCCATTTTCTGCGGATTCATAAAGCACAGCCGCGTCAGGCGCGACAGCGAATTGAATGCAGCGAGTTGAAGGGAAACGCTGCACCTGACGGGGTGTGCACCCATGAATGCTGGGGCCGCGAAGGATTGCCGGCATCGTCCATTCAGACCACGCGGCGATAGTCCCATCGGACGATGTGGGCCAAGGCACTTGCCGCTAATCATGCAGGTGACGGCTCCACTGCAAGGGCAGCGGGCTGCAGCGTATTTGCACATTCGGAGATTGCTGATGAAGTTACTCAATAAAGTCGCCTTTGTAACCGGCGCAGGGCAAGGCATGGGCCAGGCCATCGTCCGTGGTTTTATCGCCGAAGGCGCCAAGGTGGTGGCTGTCGACCTGAATCAGGCTGCCCTGGCCGAGAGCCTGGCGGACCTGGGTGACAAGGTACTGGCACTGGCCTGCAACGTCGGTGACGGCGCCTCCGTGGCCGATGCCATGGGCCAGGCCGAGCAGCACTTCGGCGGCCTCGACATCCTGGTCAACAACGCAGGCGTGGGCGCGCTGGACAGCTTCCTCGAAACCCCGGACGAGAGTTGGGCGCGGGTGATCGGTGTGAACCTGGGCGGCACCTTCCTGTGCTGCCGCGAAGGCGCCAAGCTGATGGTCAAGGGCGGGCGCAAAGGGGCGATCATCAACCTCTCCAGCACTGCCGCGCTGACCGGCGACGGTCCTAGCCATTACTGCGCATCGAAAGCCGGGGTGATGGGCCTGACCCGCTCGATCGCCCGTGAACTGGCGGCCAGAGGCATACGCGTGAACACCCTGGTGCCGGGACCGACCAACACGCCGATGATGGCTGGCATCCCTGACGACTACATGCAAGCGCTGCTGAAAAACGTACCGTTGGGGCGCATGTGCGAGACCGACGAGATCGCGCGTGTCGCGGTGTTCCTTGCCAGCGAAGACGCCAGCTTCATGACTGGCCAGAACATCGCGGTTAACGGCGGCATGGCCTTTATCTGATTGGAGAGTCACTGATGAGCAAGCGTTTACATGGAAAAATCGCCTTTGTGACCGGCGCCGGTTCGGGCATCGGTGAAGCCACCGCGCTGCGGTTCGCCGAGGAGGGCGCCACCGTCGTGCTCTGCGGGCGACGCGTGGAGCCGTTGCAAGGGGTGCAGGAAAAAATCATTGGATTGGGCGGGCGCGCTGAAATTGCCGTGGCCGACGTCAGCGATCAGCAGGCCTACGTCAGTGCATTGGAAGCCACCGCGCAACGACACGGTCGCCTGGACATTCTGGTCAACAATGCGATGGCCTACACCTGGGGCAGCATCGACACCATGTCCACCGCCGACTGGCACGCCAACTTCGCCACTACCGTCGATGGCACCTTCTTTGGCACTCGCACCGCGATGCGTCTGATGAAAGAGCAAGGCGGCGGTTCGATCGTCAACATTGCCTCGATCTGCGGCCTGTTCGGCACGGCGTGGATGGCCGGTTACTCGGCGGCCAAGGCCGCGGTGATCAACTTCAGTCGGGCGGCGGCCAGCGAAGGCGCGCCCAACAACATTCGGTGCAACGTGATCATCCCTGGCGTGGTCGATACCCCAGCCACCGCCGGCATGCTCGGCGACGCCAAGGCCCGCACCAACACCGAGAAAGTCATCCCGATGAAACGGGTCGGCCTGCCGGTGGAGCTGGCCAACGCCATTCTGTTCCTGGCCAGCGACGAGGCTTCCTATGTCACCGGCGCCAGCCTGGCGGTGGACGGCGGTCGCGGCTCGGACCTGTACGTGGTGTTCGACTGATGAACCAGGACACGAACGCATTGCTCGAGCGCATCGATCGACTGGAGTCGCTGGACGCGATTCGCCAACTGGCCGGCAAGTACGCGTTGGCCCTGGACATGCGCGACATGGATGCCATGGCCAACTGTTTCGCCCCGGACGTGCGTGTGGGGCGCGACAAGACGGGCCGTGCACACCTCAAGGCATGGCTGGACGAAACCATGCGCAAGCAGTTTCACGGCACTTCCCATCACCTGGGGCAGCACATCATCGAGTTCAGCGATCCGGATCACGCCACGGGCGTGGTCTATTCCAAGAACGAGCATGAGACCGGTCCGGAGTGGGTGATCATGCAGATGCTGTATTGGGACGACTACGAGCGGATCGACGGACGTTGGTGCTTCCGTCGTCGCTTGCCGTGCTATTGGTACGCCACCGACCTTAACAAACCACCGATTGGCGGCCTGAAAATGCGCTGGCCGGGGCGCGAGCCCTATGCCGGCACGTTCCACGAGCTGTTCCCTTCCTGGGACGCATTCTGGGCGCAACGGCCGGACAAGGACGCGTTACCGGAAATTGCCGAACCGGCACCGCTGGAGGGCTTTCTTGCAACCTTGCGGCGCGGGGCGGGTGATCCCAAGATTCGCGTTCGCTGAAGGGCGGTTCTTTTATCAGACCGCCTTCGCTGGCAAGCCAGCTCCTACATTGGATCTTTGCCGATCACAGGATTTGTGTACACCCCGATCACCTGTAGGAGCCGGCTTGCCGGCGAAGGCGGCGTGTCAGTCGACATTATTGCCGGGTGTCAGACCGCTTTCGCTGGCAAGCCAGCTCCTACAGTTGGCCAGTGTTGCGGCCAGTATCGGGTTCACTGAAGTCGCGGTTGCCGCTTCATTCCCGCACCCGCGCTTCACGTGGCATCCCCAAGGCACGCTCGGCAATGATATTGCGCTGGATCTCGTTACTGCCGCCATAAATCGTATCGGCGCGGGTAAACAGAAACAGCGATTGAAGACGACTCAGCTGATAAGACTGGCCATCGAGGATTTCGGCATCGTCGCCCAACACATCCATTGCCAGCTTCCCGAGGTCTGAGTGCCAGGTTGACCAGGCCAGTTTGTAGATCATGGCTTCGCGGCGCAGGCTGCCATCTTGTGGACCCGAGAGCATGCGCAAGGAGTTGTAGCGCAACACCTTGAGCCCGGCCCATGCCTGGGCGATGCGCTGGCGCAGCAGTGGGTCGCGTGAAGCGCCATTGGCGCGGGCAATGCGAATGATCTCGTCGAGCTCATTGTTAAACTGCATTTGCTGGCCCAGCGTCGAGGCACCGCGCTCGAAGCCGAGCAGGGCCATGGCGATTTTCCAGCCGTCGCCCGGTTGGCCGATCAGGTTATCGGCGTGGGTCACCGCCTGATCGAAAAACACTTCGTTGAACTCGCTGGTACCGGTCAGTTGCTGGATGGGATGCACACGGATCTGCGTCTGGGCCATCGGTACCAGCAGGAACGACAAACCGTGATGCCCTTGACTGCCGGGTTCGGTGCGCGCCAAGACAAAACACCAGTCGGCTTCGTGGGCCAGCGAGGTCCAGACCTTCTGGCCGCTGATCAGCCAGTGTTCGCCCGTGGCGTCGAGCCTGGCCCGGGTTTGTACGTTCGCCAGGTCGGAACCGGCACCGGGTTCAGAGTAGCCCTGGCACCAGAACTCGCTGCCACCGAGGATGCCCGGCAACAGGCGCTGTTGCTGGGCCGCCGTGCCGAAGGTGGCGAGGGTCGGGCCGACCAGCCCTTCGCCGATGTGGCCCATGCGTCCGGGCCCGCCGCGCGCGCATACTCCTCATGGAAGATCACCTGCTGGCAGAGGCTCAGGCCGCGTCCGCCATGCTCCTTCGACCATCCGAGACCAATCCAGGCACCCGCGGCGAGTTCACGTTCCCAGGCTTTGCGTTCTTCGGGAAAGCTGTGCTCGTCACCGGGACCGCCGCGAAAGCGCAACGGCGCAAACTCGCCACTCAGGTGTTCTGCCAACCATTGGGCGACCTCGCGACGGAAAGCCTCGTCGGCATTGCTGAAACCGATTTTCATGCGTCTTCTCCGAACAGGTGTGCCGCCAGGCGTTCGCGATGCAGTGCGGGGCTGCCCAGCAATTGCTCGCTGGCGCGAGCGCGCTTGAAGTACAGGTGCGGGTCGTATTCCCAGGTAAAACCCACGCCGCCATGCATCTGGATCGACTCGGCGGCGCAGTTGAAAAACGCTTCGCTGGCATGGATTTTCGCCGTGGCGGTGGCCATCACCAATTCGCTGGCCACAGCTTTGTCACCGGCGGGGTCGAGGTGCTCCTGGGCCACGCAGGCGGCGTAATAGATCGCAGAGCGGGCGCACTCGACCTGCACCATCATGTCGGCGCAGCGGTGCTTGATCGCCTGGAAGCTGGCGATGGTGCGGCTGAACTGCCGGCGTTCGGCGATGTAAGCAAGGGTCAGGTCGAGGACTTGCTGTGCGCCTCCCACCTGTTCGGCAGCCAGGCCCACGGCGGCGATCTGCAGGCTCTCGCGCAGTACCGGCCAGCCCTGGTCGGGGGCGCAGAGCAATTGTGCGTCGCTGACGAATACATTCTGCAGTTCGACCCGTGCCAGGCGCCGGGTCTGGTCCAGGGTGGGCAGGGCGGTGCGCTCCACGCCCGGTGTAGCGGCGTCGACGGCGAACAGGCTGATCCCCGATTCCCCCTCGCTGCCAGGCGTACGCGCGGCGACGATCAACAGGTCCGCTTGCGCCCCGTCGATGACCTGGGCGTAACAACCGCTGAGGTTAAACCCCCCCCGTACACGCCCGGGCGACGGTTTGCACGCTGTGCGCATCCCATCCGGGGCCACTGGCGAACGCCAGGGTCGCGCGGGTTTCGCCACCGGCAATCGCGCTGAGCCAGCGCTCTTGCAGCGCCGGGTTGTGTCCCGACAGCAGGGCCGGGGTGGCCAGGCAGGTGGTGGCGAAAAGCGGCGAGCCCAGCAGAAAACGACCACTCTGTTCCAGCAGGATCGCCAGCTCGACAAACCCCCAGGCCCATACCCCCGAAACGCTCGGGGACCATCAGGGCCCGGCCAGCACAGCTCCAGGCCGATGCGTTGCCAGACGTCGGGATCGTAGCCGTCCGCGCGAACCATGGTTGCGCGCACGGCTTGGGAGTCACTTGCGTGGCGAGAAAGCGCTGGGCGAGCTGTCGCGAATCATCAAGTGTTCCTGGGTAAAGGCGAACTCCATGGGGGTTGTCTCTGCTAGGCGGATAGATGAGCGAGTCTAGGGCGCCGTCGGTTTGCCCCGAATCATCGAAACGGACTAGAACCCTACGGCCGCCGACCCTGAAACCGTTGTCCTGCTTAGTCTCAATGGACGATGAAGCAGGCCCCGACGCTTTGCACAATGCTCGCCATGCACCGAATCAGCCAACGAGGAACCCAGGCATGATCGACATTCGCGGTTTGAGCTATTTCGTCTCCCAGATCGAAAACCTCAGTCACTGGCAACGGTATGCCGAGGACGTGCTGGGCATGCAGGTACGTCCGGCGCCGGGCGGTGGCCTGTACGTAAAAATGGACGAACGTCGTCCGCATGCTGATCGTCGAAGGCAGCGAGGCGCGGTACCTGGCTTCCGGCTGGGAGCTGGCCGGCGAATCGGCGTTCCAGGCCGCACTTGAGCATCTGACTGCCGCCGGTATCGAATGGCAGCCAGGCTCTGGCGCCGAGATCGAGCAGCGCGGCGTTCAGGCGCTGGTCAAACTCACCGACCCGTCGGGCAACAACCATGAATTGAGCTGGGGCCATCGCTCCGATTGCCTGCCATTTGTTTCGCCTCAGGGCGTGCCGCGTTTTATCACCGGTGACATGGGCCTGGGCCACACCGTGCTGCCGGCACCGAACTTCGATGCCACGCTGGCGTTCGCCAAGGACGTGCTGGGTTTCGAGCTCTCGGACATTTACAACTTCCGGCCCGACCCGTCGGCCCCGGCGATCCGTATTCACTTCCTGCATTGCCACAACACCCGCCATCACAGCCTGGCACTGGCCGAATACCCGTCGCCGTCAGGTTGCGTGCACGTGATGGTCGAGGTGGATTCGATGACCGAGGTGGGGCGCGCCCATGACCGTTTGCTGGCCCATGACGTGAGCCTGTCGGCAACCCTCGGCCAGCACCTCAACGACCGCATGACCAGCTTCTACATGAAGACGCCATCCGGTTTCGATCTGGAATACGGCTTTGGCGGATTGCAAGTCGACTGGGCCGAACATTCGGCATTCGAGTTCACCCGCGTGAGCATTTGGGGGCACGACTTTTCGGTCGGCCAACAGTAAGGAATTGTGATGATGAATAAACAACTGACAGCGGCCGATGCGGTCGCTCAATTACGCGATGGGATGACCATCGGTTTCGGCGGCTGGGGACCACGGCGCAAGCCGATGGCGATTGTGCGCGAGATCCTGCGCTCGCCAGTCAAGGACCTGACCGTCGTCGCCTACGGCGGTCCGGAAGTGGGCATGCTGTGCGCAGCCGGCAAGGTCAAGAAGCTGGTGTTCGGCTTCGCCACCCTCGACGCCATTCCGCTGGAACCCTACTACCGCAAGGCTCGCGAAGCGGGCGAGCTGGAGTTGATGGAACTGGACGAAGGCATGTTCCAGTGGGGCCTGCGCGCCGCTGGCATGCGCTTGCCGTTCCTGCCGACCCGTTGCGGCCTGGCCACCGATGTGACGCGCCTGAACCCGCAACTCAAGACTGTCCAGTCGCCCTACGCCGATGGCGAAGTACTGGTGGCGATGCCGGCACTCAATCTCGACGTTGCGTTTGTGCATGTCAACGTCGCCGACCGCCTGGGCAACTGCCTGGTGACCGGGCCGGACCCGTATTTCGATCACCTGTTCGCCCGTGCCGCCGAGCAGTGCTTTGTCTCGTGCGAACGCCTGGAAGAGCGTCTGGAACTGAGCGCCGAGATGGCCCGTTTCAACACCTTCGAGCGTTACCTGGTGAAAGGCGTGGTGCATGCGCCCCTCGGTGCGCACCCGACGCTCTGCGCCCCCGACTACGGCTGGGACATGAAGCACCTCAAGGGTTATGTCGCCAGCAGCCAGGCGGAAAACGGCTGGCAGGACTATGTGCAGACCTACATCGCCGGTGGCGAGCAGGCCTATCAGGCACAGAACGGCGGTGCCGACTCCATGGGCGCCTTGCCCCTTCCCGTGTTCTGAGGATTAGCCACTATGTCTGCAACCTGTGATTTTACCCTCGCGGAACTGATGGTCGTCGCCGCATCCGAAGCCTGGCGCGGCAATGGCGAAGTGATTGCCTCGGGCCTTGGCGTGATTCCGCGCCTGGGTGCCAGCCTGGCCAAACTGACCCACAGCCCTGAACTGTTGATGACCGACAGCGAAGCGTTCCTGGTCGAAGAGCCGATCCCGTTGGGCCCGCGTGGCGACTACGTGCCGCGTTACTCCGGTTACATGTCATTCGAGCGGGTGTTCGAATGCGTGTGGGGCGGACGCCGCCACGCAATGATCGGCCCGACCCAGATTGACCGCTGGGGCCAGACCAACCTGTCTTGCGTCGGTGACTATCAAAAGCCCAGGACCGCGATTCTTGGCGTGCGCGGCTTGCCGGGCAACAGCATCAACCACCTCAACTCGTTCTTCGTGCCCAGCCATAACAGCCGGGTGTTCGTCAGCGGTGAAGTGGATATGGTCTCCGGTGTCGGCTTCAAGGCCGATCGCTGGCCCGAAGGTGCGCGTCGCGACTTGATGGACATCCATTGCGTGGTCAGCGACCTGTGCGTCCTCGATTTCAATGGCCCGGAGCGTGCGGTGCAGGTGCGCTCGTTGCACCCCGGCGTGAGTTTCGAGCAGGTCCAGGACAACACCGGCTTCCCGTTGCTCAAGTCGGCGCAGTTGCACGAGACCGTGCACCCCACCAGCGAGCAGTTGGCCCTGATCCGCCGACTCGACCCCCACGATTACCGCGCCACGGCGATCAAGGGCAACCCGCCCGGCATCCGTACGGCCTGAGGCGAGGACAGTGAACATGCACAGCAGCGAGAGTGAATTCGTCGTCCGCGAGGACAAAGCCGTCTACGAAACAGACACACCGGTGCTGTACAGCGTGGCCGAGGGGATCGCCACGCTGACGCTGAACCGGCCGACCTTCAACAACGCGCAAAACTCGCAAATGACCTACGCGCTGGACGCCGCCTTTCGCGAGGCGGTGAACGACGACAACGTCAAGGTCATCGTCCTGCGCGGCAACGGCAAACATTTCTCGGCAGGCCATGATATCGGCACGCCTGGACGCGATATCGACAAGCCGTTCGAGCGTGCACACCTGTGGTGGGACCACACCAACAAGCCCGGTGGCGAGCAGCTGTATGCCCGCGAGCAGGAGGTGTACCTGGGCATGTGCCGGCGCTGGCGTGAACTGCCCAAGCCGACCATCGCCATGGTCCAGGGCGCATGCGTCGCGGGCGGGCTGATGCTGGCCTGGGTCTGCGATCTGATCGTCGCAGTGATGACGCGTTCTTCCAGGATCCGGTGGTGCGCATGGGCATTCCGGGGGTGGAGTATTTTGCCCATCCCTATGAAATGAACCCGCGTATCGCCAAGGAATTCCTCTTCACCGGTGACCGCATGAGCGCCACCCGAGCCTGGCAAGTGGGCATGGTCAACCGCATGGTGCCCCGCGATGAACTGGAGCAGGCCACCTATGCCCTGGCCGCCGGCATCGCCCGTCAGCCGCGCATGGGCCTGGCCCTGACCAAACAGGCGATCAACCACGTCGAGGACCTGCAAGGCAAGCGCACGGCGATGGATGCGGTGTTCGCCTGGCACCAGTTTGCGCATGCCCATAACGAGCTGTTGTCTGGCGACAAACTGGGCGGCTTCGATGCCAAGGGCATGGCCCGGGCCAACAAGCAGGCAGAGGACAAGAGCCAATGAACCGCTGGCTGGATACGCCACTGACCGAGGCCCTCGGTTGCCGCTACCCGATAGTGCAAACCGCCATGGGTTGGGTTGCCGATGCAACTGGTGATCGCCACCACCCAGGCCGGGGGCTTCGGTTTCCTGGCCGGGGCGACCATCGCGGCCGATGAGCTGGAAGGCGAAATCCGCAAGGTGATCGACGCCACCGGTGGCAGCAACTTCGGGCTCAATTTTCATATGTTCCAGGACAACGCCGCGCAGTGCGTCGACCTGGCGATCCAGTACCGCCTGCGCGCCGTGAGCTACGGGCGCGGCCCGGACAAACAGACCATTGCGCGTTTCAAGGCGGCCAAGGTGTTGTGCATTCCCACCGTGGGCGCACTCAAACATGCATTGAAGGCTGTGGAACTGGGCGCCGACCTGATCGCCATCCAGGGCGGCGAGGGCGGCGGTCATACCGGCGGCGTACCCAGTTCCATTCTGTTGCCTCAGGTACTGGCCGCGGTCAAGGTGCCGGTGATCGCCGCCGGCGGTTATGCCACCGGTCGTGGCCTGGCTTCGGTGCTGGCCGCCGGGGGCGCTGGCATCGCCATGGGCACGCGGTTCCTCATGACCCGCGAATCGCCGACACCGGTCGCGACCCTGGAGCGTTACCTGAAGGTCAACGACCCGCAACAGGTGCGCGTGACCACGGCGGTGGATGGCATGCGCCACCGCATGATCGAAAACCGTTTTATCAATCATCTGGAGAAGGCCGGTCCGTTCGGCCGCCTGCGCATTGCCCTGGGCAGTGCCTGGCAGTGGAAGCAGCAGACCGGCATGAGCCTGGGGCACATGGCCTCGGTCTTTATCCGTGCGTTGCGTGAAGACCCCTCGCAGCTGTCGCAAGTGGTGATGGCCGCCAACCAGCCGGTGCTGTTGCAAGCGCTCGATGGTCGATGGCGCCCCGGACGAGGGCATCTTGCCCAGCGGCCAGGTGGCGGCGGCCATCGGCGAATTGCTCAGTTGCCGTGAAGTCATTGAAGGCATCGCCAGCGAGGCCCAGCAATGTCTGGACGCGCTCCTGGCCCGCAGCCAGACCCACCCTTCGACCCATCCCGCCAGTATTGGAGAACCCCTGTGAACCAGGCATTTACGACACAACTCAATCAGGGGATCGCTGAACTGGTGATCGCCAAACCTCCGGTCAATGCCCTCGACAGCCAGGAATGGCAGGCGCTGGCGCGACAGATCGAAGCCCTCGGGGCCAATCCCGAGGTGCGGGTGATCGTGATCCGCGCCGAAGGCCGCGGCTTTTGCGCCGGTGTCGACATCAAGGAGCTGGACAAGTATCCAGAGCGGATCGTCGAGGTCAACGCCGGTAACTACGCCACGTTCAAGGCCGTGCACCGCAACCCGGTGCCGGTGATTGTCGCGGTGCATGGTTTTGTCCTGGGCGGCGGCATCGGCATCACCGGGGCGGCGGACATCGTCATCGCCTCCGAATGCGCGACCTTCGCCCTGCCGGAAGTCGACCGTGGCGCCATGGGCGGCGGTGCGCATTTGCAACGGCTGTTCCCGGTGCAAAAAGTCCGTTACCTGTTCTTTACCGGCGACAGCATCGGCGCCCCCGAAGCCCTGCAATACGGCTTTATCGAGCGGATCGTCAGCAAGGACCAACTGCGCGAAACCGCGCTGGGCATCGCGGCGAAAATCGCCGAGAAGAGCCCGGGCATGATCCGCATCGCCAAGGAAGCCTTGAACGGCATCGAAGACGGCAACCTGGAAGACAAATACCGCTGGGAGCAGGGCTTCACCATGCAGGCCTACAGCAGCCCGGACTCCGCGGAAACGCGCCGGGCCTTCGTCGAAAAACGCGACGCGAAGTTCTGAGAGAACGCCATGGAACTGACTTATACCCCCAAGCAAAACGCCTTCCGCGCCGAAGTACGCGCCTGGCTGGCGGCCAACCTTCCACGCGAACCGCTGGCCAGCTACGACACCCGGGAAGGCTTTGAGCAGCACCGCGCCTGGGAAGCGAAGCTGTTCGAGAGCCGCTGGTCGATGGTGATGTGGCCCGCCGAACTGGGCGGTCGCGGTTGCGATCTGATCGAGTGGCTGATCTTCGAAGAGGAGTATTACGGTGCCGGGGCGCCGATGCGCGTCAACCAGAACGGCCAGTTGTTGCTGGGGCCGACCCTGATGGAGTTTGGCACCCCGGAACAGAAGCAGCGCTTCCTGCCACGCATGGCCGCCAGCCTCGACATGTGGGCGCAAGGCTGGTCGGAACCGAATGCCGGTTCGGACATGGCAGCGATCACCAGCAAGGCCACGCTCGACGGCGATCATTACGTGATCAACGGCCAGAAAACCTGGTCGACCCGAGCGACCTTCGCCGACTGGCTATTTGGCCTGTTCCGCAGCGAACCGGGCTCCTCGCGCCACCACGGCCTGTCGTTCGTGATGGTGCCACTGAATGCGCCGGGCGTGAGCATCCGTCCGATCAAGGCACTCAATGGCAAGGACGCCTTTGCCGAAGTGTTTTTCGACGACGTGCGCGTGCCGGTGGCCAACCGCATCGGTGCCGAAGGGCAGGGCTGGCATGTGGCAATGGCCACCGCCGGTTTTGAACGCGGGTTGCTGCTGCGTTCACCGGCGCGTTTCCAGTACACCGCCCGCAAGTTGGTGGAACTGTACAAGGCCAACCGCGACAGCGCCGACCGCGATCCGGGTCTGCGTGACGCGGTGCTGGAGACCTGGATGGGCGCCGAGGCCTACGCCCTGTCGGCCTACCACACGGTCGGGCGCCTCAGCCGGGGTGAGCAGATCGGTGCCGAGTCGAGCATCAACAAGATCATCTGGTCGGAGCTCGACCTGAAAATGCACGAAACCGCCATGCGCATTCTGGGCGCCGGCGCCGAGCTGCTGCCGGATGCCGATACCGATACCGATGCTGCTGGCTGGCTGGAGGGTTTCCTGTTCGCCCAGGCCGGACCGATCTACGCCGGGACCAACGAAATCCAGCGCAATATCATTGCCGAGCGGATGCTCGGCTTGCCGAAATAAGGAACGGGCCATGGACTTCACTTTTACCGATGACCAGCTGACGTTTCGCGAAGCCATCAGTCGTTTCCTGATGACTGAAGCCGCCCCGGAGATGCTCCGGGAAATCTGGGAAACCGATGTCGGTCGCTCACCGGACCTGCGTCACAAGATCGCCGCCCAGGGCCTGACCGCCTTGTCGGTCCCCGAAGCCGAGGGTGGCCTGGGCATGGACGATGTGGCCTGGGCGCTGATGACCCAGGAGCTGGGGTACTACGCGATTCCCGATTCCCTGGCTGACACCGCCTATGTCGCCACCGGCTTGCTCGCCGGCCTGGCGACTGATCACCCGGCACGCAGCAGCTTGTTGCCACGGATCGCCGAAGGCACATTGCGCCTTGCCATCAACCACCCCGTCAACGTGCTGGTCGGCGATGCGCAACTGGCAGAAGTGTTGATTCTCATCGATGGCGATGACATTCACGTGGTGCCGCGTTCGCAGGTGGATGTGCAACCCCGGACGAGCATCGATGCGTCGCGGCGCCTGGGTCGGGTGACCTGGAACCCGACACCGGCCACCTGTGTGGCCAGCGGCGCGGCGGGCCGTGCCTTGCAAGCGCAACTGCTCGACCGTGGCGCCTTGTCGGTGGCCGGGCAATTGCTCGGGCTGGCGCAACGCATGCTCGATTTGTCGGTGGACTACGTCGCTCAGCGCAAGCAGTTTGGCAAGCCCATCGGCAGCTTCCAGGCGGTCAAGCATCATTTGGCCGATGTCGCCCGGCAGATCGAACAGGCCAAACCCGTGCTGTACCGCGCCGCCCACGGCCTGGCGCAAGGCGACAGCAACGCCAGCGTCTGGGTTTCCCAGGCCCGCCTGGCCTGCTGCGAGGCAAGCTGGATCGCCGCGCGCAAGGGCATTCAGGTGCACGGCGCAATGGGTTACACCTGGGAAGTCGATCTGCAGATGTTCATGAAACGTGCCTGGGCGCTCGATGCGTCCTGGGGTGATCGGGGCTTTCATAAAACCCGTGTCAGCGACTACCTGTTCGCCGACGGTGCCCGCCTGGGCCCGGGCCATACTTTCGAGGAGTGAGTCATGCCAGAGGCCTATATTGTTGATGCACTGCGCAGCCCGACCGGCAAGCGCAAAGGCGCCTTGAGCGAGGTCCATGCCATAGACCTGGGGGCTCATGTGCTCAGGGCATTGGTGGAACGCAACGCGATTCCGGGTGAAGACTATGACGACGTGATATTCGGTTGCGTCGACACCATTGGCTCCCAGGCCGGTGATATTGCCCGTACCAGTTGGCTCGCCGCCGGGTTGCCGCTGAATGTGCCCGGCACCACGATCGATCGCCAGTGTGGGTCGTCGCAACAGGCGCTGCATTTTGCGGCGCAGGCGGTGATGAGCGGCACCCAGGATGTGATCGCCGTGGGCGGGGTGCAAACCATGACCCGGATTCCGATTTCCTCGGCCATGCTCGCCGGACAACCCTTGGGTTTTACCGATCCGTTTTCCGGTAGCGAAGGCTGGCGCGCACGTTTCGGTAATCAGCCGGTCAACCAGTTCTATGCCGCCCAGCGCATCGCCGATCATTGGGGCATCACGCGTGAGCAGATGGAAGCGTTTGCCCTGCAAAGCCATAGCCGCGCCCTGGCCGCCATCGAGAGCGGGCGTTTCGCTCGGGAAATCGTCGCTTGCAACGGCCTGTTCGCGGATGAAACCCCGCGCTTGACCAGCCTGGCAAAAATGGCCGAGCTGCAGCCGGTGGACCCGCAATACCCCTCGATCACTGCCGCTGTTTCGAGCCAGACCTGCGATGCTCGGCGGCGTTGCTGGTGGTGTCCGAGGCGGCGCTCAAGCGCTACGACTTGACGCCACGGGCCCGCATCCATCACCTGACGGTGTTGGGCGATGATCCGATCTGGCACCTGACCGCGCCAATCGCCGCGACACGCCGGGCCCTGGCAAAAACCGGCCTGCGCATGAGCGATATCGACCGGGTAGAGATCAACGAAGCGTTTGCCTCGGTGGTCATGGCCTGGACCAAGGAACTGGACTACGACCCGGCGCGCACCAACGTCAACGGTGGCGCCATTGCCCTTGGCCACCCGCTCGGCGCCACGGGCGCCCGGCTGATGACCACGCTGTTGAACGAGCTGGAATGCACCGGCGGCCGTTATGGCCTGCAAACGATGTGCGAAGGCGGCGGCCAGGCCAACGTCACGATCATCGAACGCCTCTAGGTTTTTTCCATCCGTGCCGCCGTCCGCTGGGCGTGCGGTCACGCAGTCATAAGGAGTCAAGCATGGCTATTTGTTCAGGCCGCACCGTGATCATCACCGGGGCCGGCGGCGGACTCGGTCGCGCCTACGCGCTGGCGTTCGCGGCGGCGGGCGCCAACGTGGTGATCAACGATATTCGCGCCGACGCGGCGCAGGATGTAGCGGGCGAGATCCGCGCCAACGGTGGCCAGGCCATCGCCAACAGTGACGACATCACCACCCTGGCCACCGCCGAGCGCATCGTCGAAGCGGCAGTGGCGGCGTTCGGTGAGGTGCACGTGCTGGTCAACAATGCCGGCGTCCTGCGCGACCGCATGTTCATCAGTCTCAGCGAAGAGGACTGGGACATGGTCATGCGCGTTCACCTCAAGGGCCATTATTGCCTGGCGAACCTGTTGGGGCGACGCTGGCGCGATCTGGCCAAGGCCGGCACTCCGGTCGATGCACGCATCATCAACACCAGTTCCGGCGCGGGCCTGCAAGGCTCGGTGGGGCAGTCCAACTATTCGGCGGCCAAGGGCGGGATTGCCGCGTTGACCCTGGTGCAGGCCGCTGAGCTGGCGCGCTACGGCATCACCGCCAACGCGTTGGCCCCGGCTGCGCGCACCTCGATGACCGAAAGCGCCATGCCCGATGTGGTCAAGAAGCCTGAGGACGGCAGTTTCGACGCCTGGGCGCCGGACAACGTCGCGCCGTTGGTGGTGTGGTTGGGCAGCGCCGAATCGGCCCACGTCAGCGGCCAGATTTTCGAGAGCCAGGGTGGCCGCATTTCCCTTGGGGACGGCTGGCGCACCGGGGTCACCCGCGACAAAGGCGCGTTGTGGCGTGTCGAAGAAATCGGCGCCGCCGTGGCTGAGATTCTCGCCGAAGCGCCTGCGGCGCAGCGAGTCTGGGGCAGCTGACCGCGCAAAACCGGCCGCCGGAGGCGGTCATACCCCGTTTTGACGATGTGCCGGCCAGGGCGTGGCTTTATACCTGACAGCGAACTGATACCTTCGGAGGTAAACGCTGTGAAACAAGCTCCCCCTTATGTCCCGGGCCATCAATTACTGGCTGGAAAATCCGTGCTGATTACCGCTGCCGCAGGTGCCGGTATCGGTTACTCGGCCGCCCGGCGCAGCGCCGAGGAGGGTTGCCGGGCACTGATGATTTCGGACGTGCACCCGCGCCGCCTCGAAGAAGCCGTGGAGCGTCTCAAGGCCGAAACCGGCCTGCAGGCCATTTACGGCCAGCTGTGCAATGTCACGGTCGAAGCCGAGGTCCAGGCCTTGGTGGCGAGCGCGGAAGAGTTGCTGGGCGGTGTCGATGTGTTGATCAACAACGCCGGCCTCGGTGGCCAGAAACTCGTGGTCGAGATGAGTGACGAAGAATGGCTGCGAGTGCTGGATGTGACCCTGACCGGGACGTTCCGCATGACCCGCGCGATGCTGCCACACATGCAGCGCCGTGGCGCCGGAGCCATCGTCAACAATGCTTCGGTCCTGGGTTGGCGCGCACAGAAGGAACAGGCCCATTACGCCGCGGCCAAGGCCGGGGTGATGGCCCTGACCCGTTGCAGTGCGCTGGAAGCTGCCGAGTTCGGCGAGCGCATCAACGCGGTTTCACCGTCGATCGCCCTGCATGATTTTCTCAAGAAGGCCTCCAGTGAAGAGCTGCTCGCCAGCCTCGCCGGGCGCGAGGCATTCGGCCGTGCCGCCGAAGTCTGGGAAGTCGCCAACGTGATGATGTTCCTGGCCAGCGACTACGCCTCCTACATGGTTGGCGAAGTATTGTCCGTCAGTTCCCAACAAGCCTGAGGAGTGGGCCATGAGTCATGTTTTCAGCAGTGCCCAGGCGTTGCTCGAGGCCGAGGGCCTGGACCTGGGTTACACCGAGTGGCTGACCATCAGCCAGCAGCGCATTGACCTGTTTGCCGAAGCCACGGGTGATCACCAGTGGATTCATGTCGACCCGGTGCGCGCCGCCAGCGGGCCGTTTGGCGTCTGTATCGCCCACGGCTACCTGACCCAGTCGCTCGTCAACCTGTTCCTGCCGCAATTGCTCACCATCGACAACATGGCGATGGGGGTCAATTACGGCAGCGACCGCGTGCGTTTCCCGGCGCCGGTCAAGGTGGGATCGCGAGTGCGCGGCAGCGCCAGCATCGTGCGCGCCGAGCAGCTGGCAGACGCCGTGCAACTGGTGGTGCGCGTGACCGTGGAAGTCGAGGGCCAGGCGCGGCCTGGCTGTGTGATCGACACCATCAGCCGTTACACCTTCAACCCTATTACCGAGTGAGCCTGTCATGGACCTGAATGAAGTTGTCATCGTTGCCACTGCGCGGACCGCGCTCGCCAAGTCGTTCCGCGGCTCGTTCAACGATACCGAAGCCCCGGTACTGGGCGGACATGTGGTGCGTGCGGTGGTCGAGCGCGCCGGCATCGAACCGGGTGAAGTAGAAGATGTGATCATGGGCGCGGCGGTGCAGCAGGGCACCCAGGCCTACAACATCGGCCGCCTCTGCGCGTATATCGGCGGCTTGCCGGACACCGTGCCGGGCATGGCCCTGGACCGCATGTGCGCCTCGGGCCTGATGAGCATCGGCGTCGCCGCCAAGGGCATCATGACCGGCGAAATGACCATCGCCATTGGCGGCGGCGTGGAGTCGCTGTCACTGACCCAGACCAAGCACAAGAACAGCTATCG
The DNA here is from genome assembly GCF_002029345.1 of Pseudomonas sp. VI4.1. Taxonomy (NCBI): domain Bacteria; kingdom Pseudomonadati; phylum Pseudomonadota; class Gammaproteobacteria; order Pseudomonadales; family Pseudomonadaceae; genus Pseudomonas; species Pseudomonas sp. VI4.1. The sequence goes on along the minus strand of NZ_MULM01000167.1, from coordinate 21,218 downwards.
CGCCCAGTCCGAAGCCGTGCTGGACATCATGCCCAGCGCCTATATCCCGATGCTGGAAACCGCGGAAATTGTCTCGCGCCGTTATGGCATCAGCCGCGCGGCCCAGGACGAGTATTCCCTGCAGAGCCAGCTGCGCACCGCCGCCGCCCAACGTGACGGCTTGTTCGACGATGAAATCGTCGGCTTGAGCGTCGATAAGTTGTGCTTCGATGCCGCTGGCCAGCCCAGCGGCCATCAGCGTGTGCTGGTCGAGCGTGACGAATGCAATCGGCCGAACACGCGCCTGGAAGACCTGGCTTCGCTGAAACCGGTGTGGAAGGACGGTAAATGGATCGAGCAGGGTGAATTCATTACCGCCGGCAACGCTTCGCAGTTTTCCGATGGCGCCTCGGCCAGCCTGCTGATGAGCCGCGTCGAAGCCAAGCGTCGGGGGCTGACTCCGTTGGGCATCTACCGAGGCATTGCCGTGGGCGGCTGCGCGCCGGAGGAAATGGGCATCGGCCCGGTAGTGGCCGTGCCGAAACTGCTCAAGCGCTTTGGCCTGAGCGTGGCGGATATCGGCCTGTGGGAGATTAACGAAGCCTTTGCCTGCCAGGTCCTGCATTGCCGCGATGCACTGCAAATCCCGGCGGAACGTCTGAACGTCAACGGCGGTGCGATTGCCATCGGCCATCCGTTCGGCATGTCCGGCGCACGCATGGTCGGTCACGCACTGCTGGAGGGTCGCCGTCGCGGCGCCCGTTATGTGGTAATCGCCATGTGCATTGGCGGCGGCATGGGGGCGGCCGGTTTGTTCGAACTGCCGTAGGGCTGGCCGGGGTGCGTTGAGCGTCTATAACACCCATTACGATCAATTGATGCGGGCCATGCAGTCCGGGCCCGCTGCTGGGGAGTGGTTATGCAAAGTCGCGTGCCGAATGCGCAGGTCCTTGCGCAAATGGGGCTGGAGCTGCCGAGTACGAAGGCCTCATCGGCAACATGTACGACTCGGCCATGGATATTCGTTGCATGGGTGATTCGTTGCGCCAGCTCCGGAAGCTGTTCAAGGCCAATTTCGTGACCTTGATTCTGCGTGTGCAGGATGAGCCGCTGCTGTCGCCGATGATGGTCGCCGGGGACATCGAACTGGGGGAGGGCGGCATCAACCATTACGCCTATTACGCCAAGTCCACGCTGTTCGACGGTCTGCCCACCGACACGGTGTTCACCATCGATGAGTTGATGACGGATGAGGAATGGGTCAGCTCTTCTTTTTACCTGTTGTTTTGCCAGCCCCATGACTGCCACCAGATGCTCGGCGCCGACATCCGCATGCCGGACGGCAGCACGGTGCGCTTGCGGATCAACCGGCCACGGGGCCAGGCGCGTTTTTCCCAGGTGGAGCGGGACATGTGCGCCATGCTCTTGCCGCATTTGCGCCGCGCCCTGCACATGCATTCGCTACTGGATCGCAGTGAGTCGCTGGGCAGTTTGTACTCGCAAACGATCAGCCGCATGGCGGTGGCGACTATCGTGCTCGATGAAAACGGCACCGTGGTGCAACTGAACCCGGTGGCCCGGGAGATTATCGCCAGCCAGGACGGCCTTAAAGTCGTCGGCGGACGGTTGGAGGCGACTTACCCGAGTGACAATCGCGAACTGTCGCGGCTGGTGCGCAATGCCTTTCAACGGGTGAAGCAGGGCCACGCCGGATTACAGATAGCCGAGGCCACGTCGATTTCCCGTCCTTCCGGTAAAGTCAGCCTGGGGGTGGTGGTGGAGTTGATTCCGACGCAGGAGTTGGTCGAGGGCAAGGGAAAACCGACCGTGGTGGTCTATGTCCGCGACGCTGTCAGCAAGTCGCTGGTGAGCAATGTGGTGACGTCGCAGCTGTACAACCTGACCCCCGCGGAAACCTTGCTGGCGCTGGAACTGGCTAACGGCCTGTCGCTGGAGGAGGCCTCGGAGGCGCTGAACATCCGCCGCAATACCGCTCGTGCGCACCTGCGTTCGATCTTTTCCAAGACGGGGGTGCGGCGCCAGACCGAGCTTGTGCGGATCATGCTCAACAGTGTCGTGGCATTGGCCGGGCCACAGCTGCCAGGATTAGCGAAGGATGCGCTTTAGTCTGTCGTTCACAGGCACCGTGGGCAAACGCGTTAGTCCGTGCGGACGATGCTGGCGTTTCCTTGGGCTGCCGATACTGGGTGACCGCTATCGGTAACCAAGGAGAATAAAAATGACCGGCAGTAACCTGGCCTCCAGTTGTCTTGTCTCGCGGGCTGCCAACGCCACTCCCACCTGGGTGCTGGGGTTGTTATTGGGATGCAGTGCAATCGGTACGGCGAACGCCGCACCGGAAGATGTGGAACGCCTGGGCAAGGATTTGACTTGCGTCGGTGCCGACAAGAGCGCCAATGCCGATGGCAGCATTCCGGCGTTCAGTGGCAAATGGCTGGGCGTACCGCCGCATGTAGACTTCAAAGGCACCGGCAACCATCCGGTGGATCCGTATCCGCAAGAAAAACCGCTGTTCGTGATTACGGCGGCCAACCTGGCGCAATACAGCGATTACCTGTCCGACGGGCAGAAAGCCTTGTTCAAGCTCTACCCGGCTACGTACAAGATGCCGATCTACCCCTCGCACCGCGATTTCCGTTTCGACGACGCGGTTTGCCAAGCCACCCGCGAGAACGCCAGCATCGCGCGCCTGGTGGATGACGGTGAAGGGGTGGTGGGCAAAACCGGCGGCACAGCCTTTCCGGTACCCCGCAGCGGCCTGGAACTGCTGAAGAACGCCTCGGCCTTTACCTTGCGCGCCTGGACCGAGGAATACACCTCTGACAACGCCTACGTACTCAAGGACGGCAACATCAACTGGGGCCGCGTGCATTCGCGCAACCTGGCGCCGTCGCTGGAACCGGGCAAAAAAGGCGAGACCGCGGGTAACTCGGCCTTCTACCTCAACGAAACCCTGCTGCCACAACGGGACAAGGGCGAGATCAATACCGGCACCGAGTTCTGGAACGACAAGACCGAGCCTCGCCAGGCCTGGCGTTACGATCCGGGCACCCGCCGTGTGCGGCAGTCGCCGGGTTATGGCTTCGACATGTCGTTTCCCGGCAGCGGCGGATCGATCACCGTGGACGAGGTGCGTCTGTTCAACGGCTCGGGCCAGCGTTATGACTGGAAGATCGTCGGCAAGCGCGAGATGTTCATTCCCTACAACACCTATCGCCTGCATGCGGCCAACCTCAAGTACGCCAACCTGCTGACCCCTGGCCATATCAACCCGGATGCCATGCGCTTTGAGCGCCATCGGGTGTGGGAGCTGGAAGGCACCCTCAAGCCGGGTTACCGCCACCTGTACGGCAAACGCAAGTTGTACATCGACGAAGACACCTGGTTCCCGATGCTCGCCGATAACTACGACAACCGTGGCGAGCTGTGGCGGACCTCGATGCTGAACTTTTTCTACGCCTATGAAAGCCAGCGGCCACAAGCGGGCGTGGGGTTGTACTACGACCTGAATGCCGGCAGTTACCTGGCGTTCAACCTGATCAACGAACAGCGCGACGGCTATAAGTTGAACAAGCCGGGCTTCAGCCCGCGGGATTTCGGCCCGGAAGCTGCCCGTCGGTTTGGCCAATAGCCGACGCAGATTTTGGAAGGTAGAGGCTGACAGGTGAACCCTTTGAGAGCGGATCTCGTTTGATCTAGTCCAAGTGAGGGATGAATCCCTTGTCGGGGCGCTCAATGATATCGGCTATGGGTTCACCCTGTTTTTTTTTGGGGGTATTACTCCCCAAAGTTTCCAATCGAGGAACAATAACAATGACGAAACTCGCTGAAATCAGCATCGAAAACGCCCAGCGTACTCACCGTTACGCCCGTGGCTGGCACTGTCTGGGCGTGGCGGAAAATTACCGCGATGGCCAGTTGCACACATTGAATATCTTTGGCACCCGCCTGGTGGCGTTTGCCGACAGCAAGGGTGCTATCAGCATCCTCGATGCCTATTGCCCGCACATGGGGGCCGACCTGTCCCAGGGCACCATCGAAAACGACACGGTGGTGTGTCCGTTCCACCACTGGAAATATGACACCAGCGGTAAATGCGTCGAGATTCCCTACTGCAAGCGCATTCCACCGAAGGCCAAGACCCGCAGCTGGTTGACCTGTGAGGAAAACAACCTGCTGTTCGTCTGGAACAACCCGGAAGGACGTCCGCCGAAAGAGGGCGTGATCATCCCGCACCTGGCCGAGATGGACGACCCGGACTGGATTCACGACTGGAACATCGACAGCATGCTGATCGAAACCAACCCACGGGAGTTGGTCGATAACCTGGTGGACGCCATGCATTTCGGCCCCGTGCACGGCACGCCGACCAAGTATTTCGCCAACGTCTTCGAAGGGCACATCGGCCACCAGATCTTCCACGGTGATTCCGAGCGCCTGGGTGGCGATCTGATCGCACCGTCGGCCTACTACGGCCCGGCGACCCACTTCACTCACATCAGCTCGATGTTCGGCGATGTGCGCATACATGCTATTTTGCTCAACAGCCATGTGCCGGTGACGGCCAACAGCTTCGACCTGCGTTTCGGCTGCATGGTCAAGCGTGTGCCCGGCTGGAGCGAAGAGCAGAACATTGAAGTGGCCAAAGCGTACGTCCTGGGTAATCGCACCTCGTTCTATCAGGACGTGGATATCTGGAAGCATAAAATCCGTATCGACAACCCGGTGCTGGCGGAAAACGACGGCCCGGTCTACCAACTGCGCGAGTGGTACCAACAGTTCTTTACCGATGAAGACAAAGTGCCCGCGAGCATGGCTGAACGCCGTGAGTTCATCACGGTCGATGAGCGTTGAAGGGTAACGCTCCCTGAGTTATTGCAATGACATAGGTCCGACTTAACGGTCACGAGAGCACTGACAATGAAAACAAAAAGTCTTCTTGCCTATCACGTTTGCTTGTTGCTTCTGTTCCTCCTGGTGGGGACCGTGCTGGTCTCCCCACCAGCGCAATCGCCCAGTTTCAAAGCCTGCAAGCAATACGCAGGCTGTGTCGCCATCAGCCAGAGCGTGCCGAACTGGCTGAATTTCCGCTAAGGTTGGAGCGTCACACCACAAGGCTGAAGCGGCCTTGTGGTGTGCGTGTGTGCGGTCGTTGGGCGTGGGTGGGTGCGCGATGGTCTTTTGGTGGGCGCGCATTGCGCGCCTTCTGTTTTTTTGCCTATCGGCAGTGTGGTTACTCGATTATCGCCGGATGCGCCTGCACTGGACCACCCAGACGGTCGCGATAGGAGGGAGGTTGCTGGCCTTCCAGATCGACAATGCCGTAGGTCAGCGCCACTTCTGCGCCGATCAGCACCTGTCCGGATTGCGTCATCCGGTTCGGGTCGCAATACAGCGCGTGTATGACCTTGCCGGTGAACTCCGGGCTTTCCATGACGAACGAAAATTCTTCGTAACGCTCCGGGTCGTCTGCCAACGCGCGTATCGTGCGCTCCGTGCGCAACGGTCCCATCCAGATGGACACCACCGAGACGTCGTAAGGACGAAGGTCCACGGCCATGTCTTTGGCGAACTTGTCGACACCGGCCTTCTGCGCGCCATAGGCAGCGCCATGCATGTAGCAGTTCGAGCCAAATGAGGAGGTGAACGCGATCAGCCCGCCACGCCGCTTCGCCATCAGCGCAGCCGCGTACCAGCTCGCCACATAGGCGGAGCGTAAGCCGACGTCGAGGATGTTGACGAGATCGAGCGGCTTTTCCCAGAACGGCCCAGGCTCAATCAGTTGGTCGTGTAGAAAAGTCGCATTATTGACCAGGATGTCGAGCCGCCCGCTTTCGCGTTCGACCTGTTCGAAGAGGCGTCGAACCTGCTCGTCATCGGCGTGATCACACGCGACGGCGATACCTTTGCCGCCCAGCGCGTCGATCTCACGCGCGGTCGCGTGGATCGTGCCTGGCAGCGACGCGTCGCCCTCATTCTGCGAGCGGCCGGTCACGTAAACCGTCGCACCCGCCGCGCCAAGCGCGAGCGCAATACCTTTGCCGGCACCGCGCGACGCGCCCGTCACGACGGCGACCCATGTGCTTTGATCGTTACTCATTTGCGGATCCTCCTTTCTGTTGAGTGATGGACCTCGGCTCAAGACTTGACGTCAAGTGCAGTCGCCATAGTCTGCGCGCCACTCGCCTGAACGCCGGCGAAGCGTACGCCGGGCACAGTCTCTTCGTAGCTCGCCACCAGCGTGGACGTCACAACGCAGCGCGTGGCGGAGATTTTCCAATGGCCGTCGATCTTGCGGTACTCGTCTTCGTAGTGCGCGCCGAGCTGCGTGATAACGCACGAGCACGTGTTGATCATCTGGTAATGCAGGCCCCAGGTGCCCCGGGCCTGCGTTTCATCGAGCACGTCGATCTGCGGGTTGACGCCGTGGTGCATCTCGACAATGTGCGGATGGCAGCCGAGTTGCTCGAAAATCACAGCGAGCTGATCGCGGTTTTCAAACACTCCGATCTCGCCGTAGTCGATGCGTACCAGGCCTGACGCGAAGCAATCACGCATGCCCTGCGGATCCTTCAGGTCGCAACACGCCAGATAACGCGCTTTCAGCCGGCGAATCGCCTCGACGTCTTCCAGTTTGCGCAGACGTGTTTCCAGTTGATCAATGGGAGCCATGCCATCTCCTTGAGTCCGGATGCGTTCCGGTCCGTGAGTCTGGACAGCATGGTACAAGCGCGAACGCGCCGAGGAATAATCCGAACAGACGATGTTGCTTGCGAGCCTTTATGGCGATGATTATCAATGGATAACGTATTTCAGACTTCCTTCACTTTCAGCGCATGCCATAGAGCCTGCGCTGGCGGTGTCGATGTGGCGGCCATGGCCGCCCAGTGCACAATCGTACTTTTTCAAGCTGGATTTGTTCACTCGGCAGCAAAGGGTACGCGCGAGACAAACTGTTTACCTTGAGCTGCAAATCGCAGTCCGAAACGGCGGTTGGTGAAGTTGCTGCGGTAGAACTCGATGGCCTGCTCCACTCCATCGAGTTCGAACTGGTAGGTCGGGCTGTCGAAGCTGATCTTCACATCGGGTGCGAAGAGGGTGCGCAGCAGTTCGAGATTACAGGTGTCGATACCACGAAAATAGCGGGCCTTGAGCTGCTTGATTTGCTCGATGGCAACGAGGTCCAGCATGTCGGTAGTCTCCAGGGGCAGGGCGATGGCCGCACGGGCCACCTGTTAATAGCTGAGTGAGGCGACAGTGCTGTCGCCTTGAAGTATTTAGCAGGGCAGAAAATGACCGCCGTTGACATCCAGTTGCGCGCCGGTAATGACCTTGGCGTAATCGCTGGCCAGGTACAGGGCGGCCATGGCGCAGTCGTTGTCTTCGGGGATTTTGCGCAACGCAATCTGCTGGGCGACCTGGTCGACCAGCGACTCCATCGGGACGCCCAGGCGCTGGGCTTCGCTCTCGAAGTAACCGATCACCGGCGCGCCCCACATCCAGCCCATGAAGGCGGAGTTGACGCGGATGCCGAACGGGCCGAGGTCCTGGGCCAGATACTGCACGGCGGTTTTCAACGCGCCCTTGGAGACGGCATAGCCGGATTCCAGTTGGTTGGGGGTGCGGGTGGCCATGGTGTTGATCATGACGATGCTGCCCGACTGCTGTTTCTTCATCTGCGGCAGCACGGCCTGGGTCATGTGCATGGTGCCAAACAGGTTGACGTCCATCGCCTTGCGCCAGTCGTCCATTGACGACTCGGAGGAACTGCCCCAGGCGCCATGGGCGTAGGCGGAGTTGATCAATACGTCGATCTGGCCGAAGTGCTCGATCGTCAGGTCGGCGAGCGTCTGGCACTGTTCGGCCTGGGCGATGTCGGTGGGGACTTTCAGGACGGGCGTGCTGTAGCCGGCGTCGCGGATGGCCTGTTCAGCCAGGTCCAGTTTGGCGGGGGTGCGGGTGGCCAACACCACGGCCTTCGCCTGATACTCCGCGGCTCGCACGGCCAGCTTGATGCCCAGGCCAGGGCCGATACCGGAAATGATGACGACTTTATCTTTCAGCAACATGGCAATTACCTTCTTGTTTTTATGATGGGAAATGGGCCGCTCAGATGCCGCTGCCGTGCAGTTCTTCGGCGCGGCGTTTCAGGTCCAGGGCCACCTGGTCGAAGGCGTTTTTTACCCAGGCACCGTGTTCCAGCATGATGGTGTCCTGGTTCAGGCCCAGGAAAATATCGGTTGTGAAATAGCTGCAACGGTTGGCATCGATGGCCGTGATGTATTGGTCACGGCGGGCGGCGTCCATGTTTTCCGGGACAGGACGCTGCTCCCAGGACAACAGCTGCTCGGGGTCGCAGGCCACGAGGTATTCGAAGACCGGAACGGTTTCGCCGGTAGCGGGGTTCCGTACCTGCATATGCACCTCGTCGCCGACCTGCAGGCCGCACTGAATGCTCGGACAGAAGGTGTTCCACTGGTGGTAATTGTCCAGGTCAATCAGCACTTCCCAGACCACGCGGGCGGGGGCGTTAATTTCCACCGTGTGGGAGGTCACTATGTTTTCGGCTCTGGCCATGACTGTCTCCTGTTGTGTTCAGTTGATGGGTCTGGAGGTGATTTGCAGGTGTTCGCTCAACGGCTGGATAGTCTCGAGCAAGGTTTCGTAGCCCGTCTCGGCGATCATCCAGCGCTCGCCGCGCTTGATGTAGCGATCCTGGTAGATCGCGCTGCCGTGCATGTGGGTGTTGTCCTCGAGGTTGATGAACACGTAGCTCAGGTACCAGAGGGCCGAAGCCTTGTGGCCATCGACTTCGATTTCCGGGGTGTGACCGTTGTGGGTGGCCAGGCGGGTCTTGGTGAACGAGGTGCGGTAGAAGTCCAGCGCATCGCCCAGGCCATTGACCTGGAACTCGTAGGCAGGGCTCTTGAACGACAGGGTGACGTCTTCGGTGAGCATGCCCTGCAGCATCTCGATGTTGCAGGTGTCGATGGCACGAAAGTAGCGCGCCTTGAGCTGCTTGATCAGCTCGATTGCTTCTAGGTCCAACATGGGAAGCCTCCTTGTGGGCTACTCAGGCACTGAGCTGGTACTCGCTGGTGAGGATGCAGTCGAGCTTCTGGAAGTCGATGAACTTGCTGGTCGATTCGTACATGGCCTGCTGGCGCTGCGCGCATTTGTCCGGGTCGCCCAGGGCCGCGAAGAATCCTTGCGGATTGCCGATGGCCTCGGGCGGGAAGTTTTCTTCGACGATCCCGTGCAGCACCGGCGCACCGAAGGTGAGCGCGCGTACCACGGTGTTCTGTCGGTAGCCGAAGATCGACTGCAGAGGGTAGGCATTCGGCCCGTGGCCGTTGCGCCAGGTGTCGTACCAATGCTCGTAGCTCATCCGGTCTGGCTTGTGCAGCAGCGCCACCTGATTCATGCCGGGTGTGCGCTCGCCAACCGGTACCCGGTAGTGGGCTACACGCGACTTGCGCTCCTCGGGGTAGGGCTCGGACTCCAGCACCAGATAAGCTTCCAGGCGACTGGTCAACGGCGTCACAAGTGCCTTGATGGACGGCCATTGCGCGGCACTGTCCAGCCACAGCGAGAGCAAGCCGTCCAGCGGGACGGCGCTATTGGTAATGCGCTGTGCAGACGCGGCGGCCACGCCCTCATCAACCACCATGACGCGCAGGGTGCGCGCGCCGACGCTAAGCAGATTGGCGCTCAGGTCGAGCAACGCCTGGCGCCATTGCTCGACGCTTTGCTGTGGCGGTTTCCACAGGGTCAACATGAGTTTTTCCATGAATCCTCCAGCCTGCGGTTAGTGGTTGGCACTCAAGTGACGGGCGCGATATTCCTTGTAGTCCTCAGTCATCTGCGCCTCGTTCAAACCGAAGCGCTCCAGGCTGTAGTCGTGGCTGGCACGTTTTTCCCGGCTGTTTTGCGCCAGCCATGCCTGCGCGTCGGCGCGGGCCTTGTCGGTAAACGGCAGATCGGCAAAGGCGTAGACCCTTTCCAGCACGTCCATCGGCTGGCTCACGGTGTCGGCGAAGTGGATGTCGAGAAAGCGCTCGGCAGCGTGCTGGTCGCGGACCTGCATGGTGTGACGGATGCCACGCGCCATGCGGTGGTTCCACTGTTCGCCGGCGGCTTTCGGATCAGGGGTGTCGCTGTACATTTGCCACAGGGTGTGGGCCATGCTCGCCATTGACGGGATGGTCTGGGCCGGCTCGCGGTGGGTCAGAATCACCTGCGCCTTCGGGAAAACATCCAGCAGCAGATGCAGGGTGTGCAGGTGTTGGGGGGCTTTGAGCAGCCAGCGCTGGCCCGCAGGTTCTCCCCGTTGGCCTTTCTGCCATTGCAGGAACTGCAGCATTTTTTTCAGCTGGGTATAGACCGGCCGCTGATCTTGCTGATCCAGCCAGCGGGTATAGCTGGGCACGTTGACGTAGGCGTCCATGGCGCACATGAACGAGTGTTCCATGAGCATGAACTCTTCGTCGCAGAGCATGGCATCCAGCGGGTGGATGGCGAGGATCTGCGGGATGACCTGCGCCATCAGCTCGACCTCGGCCTTGGCCTGGGCGATGCGTTTGGCCGGCACGGCCAGGGTTTCGCCTGCCAGCGGTGCCGGGAAGCGGGTCTCCCACCAGGCCGCCGAGTGGAAGCGCGGGTCAACCGCCAGCGTGCGTTGCAGCATGGTGGTGCCGGTGCGTGGCAGGCCTACGATGACGAGCGGATCGTCGATATGTATCTGGGTGATTTGCGGATAGCGGACAAGGTAGTCCTCGATCACCAGGCGATTGACCAGTTGTCCCACCAGCCTTTCCTGCAGCAAGTACTGGCCGGTCTGCGACAACCCGGCTTCGGCGGCCAAGGCAACCAGCAGCGCCTCCAGAGACTCGCGATAGTTGTCGTCGCCAAAATTGCTCAGGCCGTCGGTGCGCGCGATGGCGCTGGCCAGCAGGCTGTCGACGGTCAACTCTTCAATCAGGGTATGCGCGTTCATAGGGCCTCCGCGATGGCAGTCACTTTTACGACTTGGGTGGTGGGGTGGCATTGCTCCTGGGCACCGACCCAGCGCAGGCACATCGTGCCTTGGCGTACGCCGGCGGTTTGCAGCCAGTTACTCAGCCCGGGATCCAGCTCGCTGAGGACCAGGGTCACGCCGCCGTTGTCGTCGTATTGGGCCTGGTGTTTGTTGAAGCAGATCTGGTGGTGGCGGTAGTCCAGCGACTCCATCCAGTAGTTGTTGATCTGCAGGTTCCAGAAGTCGCACTCCGGCACTTTGTCGATGTGGATGACCAAGGCTTCGTCTTCAGCCAGCGCCCAGTGCGAGTGGTAGTAGAAAATGTTCGGGTCGCCGCCCACTGACTGACACAGGGCCTGGTTGGCCGGTGGCAGTTGATTGCTGTGAGGCAGGTAGCTCTGGCTCCAGTCGGCGAACAGCCTGGCGGTGTTCTCCACGAAACTGGAGACCCGCGCCAGGCCTTGCTGGAAGGTCGCCGGATCAAGGGCCTGTGGCTTGGAATCGGTACCCATGCGCTCAATGCCCAGCTTGGCCGGCGCTTCAATCCGCCGGTCGAGAAACGTCTGGCGCACGATCAGGGCGTTGGTGGCGTCTTCCATTTTCAGCCAGTTGCCCGGTTTCGGCTCGCGGCTGAGGATGATTTCGAAGTTGCCCTGGGCATCGACTTCCAATTGGCTGGCATCGATGAAGCCGGTCTGGATCAGCGTACCGTCGGTTTCATAACCGCCTTTCTGGGTGCCGAAACTCAGGTAGGCGACGCTGCCGCGCTGACCTTTGATGCGATAGTCCAGCGTGCCGTCCAGGCGCGAGTACTCGTAGAGATTGTCCGGGTTGTCGGCACCGATCTTCGCGGTCTCGTGGGAGGTTTTGAAGAAGCTGGGAAAGGCCGGATCGGCAAACTCGATGTGCATTTCCAGGCCAATGCGCAGCAACCGCGTGAGGTAGCGGAAACCTTCGGCGCGGGTGGCCGCATCGGCCGGCGCTTCGGGGCGCAGAATCTGCTCGCCGCAGCGTTTGAGGTGATCGCAAAACGTGGACCAGGTCTGGCCACTCAACAGGTGTTGTTCGTCAATCGAGCTGATTGTCATTGTTCGACGCTCTTGATTAGTCGAACCCGGATCGTGAACCTCTGCGCACAGACGCCCGAACCGGATTCATCGGCCCACAACAGGGCCACTGTGTTATTCGCCTGGCGTCGTCCTTTCGGGCTATTCGAGGCGATCGTTAAACGCCCGGCGAACCGGGCGACGGGGCTAGAACTCTTTACCGATGATGCCGCGCTCGGTCAGCACCGCGATGATGCGATCCACTGCTTTCTCCGGCGTCAGCTCGCCGGTCTTGATATGGATGTCCGGCTTGTTCGGCACCTCGTAAGGTGAGTCGATGCCGGTGAAGTTCTTCAACTCGCCACGGCGGACTTTCTTGTACAGGCCCTTGGGATCACGCTCCTCGGCCACGGCCAGCGGCGTGTCGACGAAGATCTCGATGAACTCGCCTTCCTGCAGCAGCCCGCGCGCCATCTCGCGCTCGGAACGGAACGGCGAGATGAAGGCCGTCAATACAATCAGCCCGGCATCCACGAACAACTTGGACACCTCGGCCACCCGGCGGATGTTTTCCACCCGGTCGGCATCGGTGAAGCCCAGGTCGCGGTTCAGGCCGTGGCGCACGTTGTCGCCGTCGAGCAAGTAGGTGTGCCGGCCGCGGGCGTACAGGCGGGTTTCCAGCAGGTTGGCGATGGCCGACTTGCCGGCGCCGGACAAACCGGTGAACCACAGCAGCACGGGCTGCTGGCCCATCTGTTCGGCGCGCGCTTGCTTGCTCACATCCACGTGCTGCATATGAATATTCTGCGAACGGCGCAGGGAATACTCGATCAGGCCCGCGCCAACGGTGGCGTTCGACAGACGGTCGATGAGGATGAAGCTGCCGGTTTCACGGTTGTCCTTGTAGGCATCGAAGGCGATCGGCTGGCTGGTAAAGAGGTTGCACACGCCAATCTCGTTCAGCGCCAACTCTTTGGCCGCCAAGTGCTCCATGGTGTTGACGTTGACCTTGTACTTGGGCATCGACAAGGTCACCGGCAGGGTTTTGCCGCCGATTTTCATCAGGTAGGGGCGACCGGCGAGCATGGCCTGCTCGTGCATCCAGATCAGGCTGACCTGGAACTGGTCGGCCACGCTGGTCGGGTCTTCTGCGGTGGACAGCACATCGCCGCGACTGCAATCGACTTCTTCGGTCAGGGTCAGGGTGATCGACTGTCCGGCCACGGCTTGTTGCAAGTCACCGTCGAGGGTGACGATGCGCGAGATTCGGCTCTCTTGTCCGCCCGGCAACACGCGTACCCGGTCACCAGGACGAATCACGCCGCTGGCGATGGTGCCGGTGAAGCCACGGAAATCCAGGTTGGGGCGGTTGACCCACTGCACCGGCATACGGAACGACAGTTTCTGCTGGTGCGCCTCGTCGATCTCGACGGTTTCCAGGTAACCCATCAGCGTGGTACCGCGGTACCAAGGCATGTGTTCGCTTTGCTCGGTGATGTTCTCGCCCCGTAGCGCGGACATCGGGATGGCGGTGAAATCCTGTAGACCGATCTGCTTGGCGAAGGCGCGGTAGTCGTCGACGATGGCGTTATAGACTTTCTCCGAATAGTCCATCAGGTCCATCTTGTTGACCGCCAGGACCACCTTGCGAATGCCGAGCAGCGAGGCCAGATAGCTGTGACGCCTGGATTGAGTCAGGACGCCGCGTCGTGCATCGATCATCACCACGGCCACGTCGGCCGTGGAGGCACCGGTCACCATGTTGCGGGTGTACTGCTCATGCCCCGGGGTGTCGGCAACGATGAACTTGCGCCGGTCAGTGGAGAAAAAACGGTAGGCCACGTCGATGGTGATGCCTTGTTCGCGCTCGGCGGCCAGGCCGTCCACCAACAGGGCGAAGTCCAGTTCGCCACCCTGGGTGCCGACTTTTTTCGAGTCGGCCTCCAGTGCTTCCATCTGGTCTTCGAAGAGCATTTTCGAATCGTAGAGCAGGCGCCCGATCAGGGTGCTCTTGCCATCGTCCACACTGCCGCAGGTCAGGAAGCGCAGCAGGCTCTTGTGCTCGTGGGCCTTGAGGTATTGCTCGATATCCTCGGCAATCAGGTCAGATACGTGTGCCATTAGAAATACCCCTCTTGTTTTTTCTTCTCCATCGATGCGGCCGAGTCGTGGTCGATCATTCGTCCCTGACGCTCGGATGTGCGGGTCAGCAGCATTTCCTGAATGATCTTGGGCAGCGTATCGGCATCGGATTCGACGGCACCGGTGAGGGGGTAGCAACCGAGGGTGCGGAAGCGCACGTTGCGAATCATCGGCACTTCACCCGGGTTGAGCGGCATGCGCTCGTCATCGACCATGATCAGCATCCCGTCGCGCTCGACCACCGGGCGCGGCGCGGCGAAGTACAGCGGTACGATCGGGATGTTTTCCAGGTGGATGTACTGCCAGATGTCCAGCTCGGTCCAGTTGGAGAGGGGGAACACGCGGATCGACTCACCCTTGTGTTTACGGGTGTTGTACAGGTGCCAGAGCTCCGGGCGCTGGTTCTTCGGGTCCCAGCGGTGCTGGTCGGAGCGGAAGGAGAAAATCCGTTCCTTGGCCCGGGATTTTTCTTCGTCGCGGCGTGCGCCGCCGAAAGCCGCGTCGAAGCCGTAGTGATCCAGCGCCTGCTTCAGACCTTCGGTCTTCATGATGTCGGTGTGGATTTGCGACCCGTGCTTGAACGGGCTGATCCCCATTTCAATGCCTTCGGGGTTGGTGTGGGTCAGCAGGTCCACGTTCAGTTTGGCCACCATCTGATCGCGGAAGCGATACATCTCCTGGAACTTCCAGGTGGTGTCGACATGCAGCAAGGGGAAGGGCGGCTTGGCCGGGTAGAAGGCCTTCATGGCGAGGTGCAGCATGACCGCGCTGTCCTTGCCGATGGAGTAAAGCATGACCGGGTTGTCGGATTCGGCGACAACCTCGCGCATGGCCTGGATGCTTTCGGCTTCCAGTCGTTGCAGGTGGGTAAGCGTCATAGATCGTCCTTTCGCTTTTTGTTGTTGTCGCTTATCAACGTACAACTGCCGCGGTTCGGACTTATGCGCGACTTGATGTTTTAACATCAGGCGCAACATCTGCAGCATGGGGTTGGGGGGCAGGGTGGGCGCGACACCGGTCATGTTGTCGAGCGCATCGTCATGGCTGCTGCGCGCAGCTTGCTGGCCGATGTGGGTCGCCAGCTCGCGGGCGCCGCTGAGCATTTCGCTGGCTTGCGGCAGGTGAAACAAAAGCAGCCGGTCGGCGTGCTCGCCGGCCCAGGTGATGAAGGCGGCCGCGCGTTGCCAGTGCATGCCCGAGAGCAGCGCGAACACCTTGCGTTCGGCGCAGCGATGCAGGCGGTCGAAGAATTCCACCAGATGAGGCGCGCGCAGCCCGTCTTCGTAAGGCAGCCAGAGGACCTTGCCGCGATTGCTGACAGCGCGCAGTACGCCATAACTGAGTTTGCCCTGGTCGTTGGGTGCACCGTAATCGTGATCCAGAGGATCTCGCCGTTCTGTGCGCGAGCCTGGTCAAGGATGTGTTCGTAGGTGCTGCGGTACCAGCGCTGCACGGCCGGCGAAGCCTTGGCGACACGTTTGGCCGGGCGCTCGGCATTGAGCTGCCAGCGTTGCAAATAATGGGCGGCGGTGCGCTCCGGCAAGTCGATGCCATGCAGACGCTTGACCAGTGCCTGCATGGCCTCCAGCTGCCAGAGCAGGAACGGTAACTGGTGCCGTTCCGGCAGTGTGCTGACCAGCAGTTGGTAGATGTGTCGTTCCTGCTCGGCAGAGAGGCTGCGGCCTTCGCCTTGCTTGCGCCCGCGGTCGCGCACGGGCACGGCATTCCAGCCGCCGGCTTGCCAGGCCTTGTAGGCGGCGATGATGGTCGGGGAAGAGAGTCCTGTGTCCTGGCTGATGGTTTTGAGCGTGCTACCGGCGATGCGCAACTGCACGGCGCGTAGGCGGAGTGTGTTGATCTGAGGAACGGATAGCTGATTGCCGTGGGGCACAGGAACTCCTGTTAAACATCCATTTGCTGATTGGCGCTGTTGCGGATGTCTGTACTGTTCCCCGATCCGGAAAACGGCGCATAGGCCGTATGGACCATACGAAGAACAAAAACAGGAGAAACCCCATGAACGAGTCAATGGCTGTTCTGCTCGAAGATGTCATCGGTATTGCCCGCGCGGCGGGCGAGTTGGTGATGGAGGTGTACCGCTCGGATTTCGAGGTGCGCGGGAAAGTCGACACCTCCCCGGTGACCGAAGCTGACGAGCGCGCCGAGACCCTGATTCTGCAGGCCTTGGCGGCGCGCACACCGCAGATTCCGGTGATTTCCGAAGAAGCCGCCGCCGCTGGCCAGGTGCCCGAGGTGGGCCGGCGTTTCTGGCTGGTGGACCCGCTGGATGGCACCAAGGAGTTCATCAATCGCAACGGCGAGTTCACCGTCAATATCGCCCTGATCGATAACGGCGAACCGGTGCTGGGGGTGGTCCTGGCGCCCGCGCTGGAGCGCCTGTTCGCCGGTGCCCGGGATTGCGGAGCCTTTATCGAACAGGCCGGACAGCGCCAGGCCATCCATTGTCGGGCGGTGACGGAGGAGGGAATGGACGTGGTTGCCAGCCGCTCCCATGGGGATGCCGAGGCGCTGGACGAATTCCTCGACGGGCGCAAGGTGCGCTCCCTGATAAGTGCCGGCTCATCGCTGAAGATTTGCCTGGTGGCGGCCGGCGAAGCGGACCTTTATCCGCGCCTGGGACGCACCATGGAGTGGGATATCGCCGCGGGGCATGCGGTGCTGGTCGCCGCCGGCGGACAGGTCTGCACCCTGGCCGGCGATGCGTTGCGCTATGGCAAGCCCGGCCTGGACAATCCGCATTTCTACGCGCGTGGACTGCAGTGATCGAGGCGTCACCGTGCCCTGGCTGAAGTTGCACAGGCCACGGTACCGAACTGCTTGCTCGATTCGCCCCTAGCCCGCGTTGATGTTGCCGCAGAAAAGAGGGTGGCTGCCGTCTGCCGGGTTGGTGCGAACGAGCAACACATAGTCACCCTGGGTCAGTTCGCTCAGCGCCACCGGTGCCTGGGCCCAATGCTTGGTTCGTGGGGCGAGCGATGGATAGTCGACGCTGTTGGCCTGACGGGTCCTGTACGCAGGCTGTGCACTGAGCTGCTGGCAGGAGCCAGCGTAGATGGCGGTGTCGAGGCGGCTGGAGACGGCCATGTCGTGGGGGACACCACCGACGGTGAGCCAGATGCTGGTTTGGTTGCCCACCGGGCTGAGGGTGGCTCGAGCGATATGCTCGGCGTTTTGCGGGGTAGCATTGAGGGGGACATCGACAATCTCGGTTCTGCTCGCGCAACTTGAAATTGCCCCTGCCGCCACTACCAACGCCAGCCAAGATGTTCTGTTCATCACAGATTTCCTGAGTTGAGGTACGTTGATTTCATCCCCCCTGTGAAGTCTAGTTGCCTGCGGCGGGCGCGGGATCGAGCTGATGGGTGGTTGCGGTCGGTCGTCTCAAATCATGCCCCTGGACTTTTACTGTCGAGGCGAGTGGTCGGGTCTGTTTAGAAAGTAGAAGGGGAGAAACAAAAAGCCCGGCTCATTGGCCGGGCTCTCTGTACACGTGGCCAAATCCCTTTGGCTGATCACAGTGTGCTTGGCAGGTGTGACGATGGCGTGACAGGTTGCCGAATGTCGTGATGCAGGTTTCTGGTGATGTTCAGTCAATCCGCCTAGGCTCAAATATCCCACAGTCACCATAAGAAGAGGCGTCGCATGAACTTGAAGACGTTGAGCCACACGCTGATAGTGCTCGCGCTGGCGGGCTGCGCTTCTTCGGGCGGCACACCCGTGAAGCCGGTCCCGCCTTCAGCCGCTTCCCTGGATGACGCTCAGATAAGAAGCGCCTTGGTCGGCAATAAACTGACCAACATAAAAAAACCGGCGTCAATGAGCTTCAAAGCGGATGGAACGGAGTTCTTCAGTGGCGCTGATGGGTACTCTGCGACAGAGCACTGGACAGTCAAGGATGGCGTTCTTTGCATCGCTGCCAAAGGCTACGCTACCGAGTGTCAGCGGGTGAAAATTGACAACAGGGACGTCTGGTTCGTCGATCCAGGCAGTGGAGAGGTGAAGTCCCAGTACATCCTGACTCCCCTGTGATGCTGGAGTTATGGTTAGCTGGAAACGCAAAGCCCGGGGCTGAGCCGGGGTGGGTGTCATCAGTGAGCTGGCCAGTAATCGCCAGTTCGGCCAAACCCCAGAAACGACAAAGCCCTGAAAAATCAGGGCTTTGTCGTATAAAGATGGCGGAGGCGATGGGATTCGAACTCATGGACCTGTTACAGTCGACGGTTTTCAAGACCGTTGCCTTAAACCACTCGGCCACACCTCCGTTTGCGTTGCGGGCGCCATAATACCTGAATGAAACACACTGTCAAACTCTCTTCGTAGCTTGTTACAGAGCGTCTGTTATGATCTTTGCGACTGAACGTTTCAAACCAACAGGAGTGTCGCCATGCGCGAACAGGATTACGCAGTTAATAACAGCGTGCAGGCTGAGCAGCTAGAGGTTAGCCGCGTCCTGCGCAACACTTACGGCTTACTCGCCCTCACCCTCGCATTCAGCGGCGTGATGGCGTATGTCGCCCAGCAGATGCGTGTCGGCTACCCGAACATTTTCGTGGTGCTGATCGGTTTCTACGGCCTTTTCTTCCTGACCAACAAGCTCCGTGATTCCGCCTGGGGCCTGGTGTCGGCATTTGCCCTGACCGGTTTCATGGGTTTCCTGCTCGGCCCGATCCTCAACCGTTACCTGGGCATGCAGGGCGGCGCCGAAGTCGTGAGCTCGGCCTTCGCGATGACCGCGCTGGTGTTCGGCGGCCTGTCGGCCTATGTGCTGATCTCCCGCAAGGACATGAGTTTCCTCAGTGGCTTCATCACTGCGGGTTTCTTCGTGTTGCTGGGTGCGGTGGTTGCCAGCTTCTTCTTCCAGATCAGCGGCCTGCAACTGGCGATCAGCGCAGGTTTCGTGCTGTTCTCCTCGGTCTGCATTCTGTTCCAGACCAGCGCCATCATCCATGGCGGCGAGCGTAACTACATCATGGCGACCATCAGCCTGTATGTATCGATCTACAACCTGTTCATCAGCTTGTTGCAGATCTTCGGCATCATGAGCCGCGATGACTGATCGTCGGCGTTGAGTAAAAAACCCGCTTCGGCGGGTTTTTTTATTGGCTTTTGTAGAGCGTCGTGGGGGATCAGGGCTTGCAGTGTTGTCGTTGATTTGTCGTTTTAAGGTGTTCGTGAAGAAAGTGTCCGGTGAGGTTCAAGACGGTATCTACAGGGGGATTGAGTAGGGTCGGAAGAGATGGGGCGGCTGTCAGGGCGCCTTCGCTGGCAAGCCAGCTCCTACAGTTGGATTGTGTGCGGATCAGGGAGCCAGGTCGGCTGGTAGGCCGCCTCGCTTTGGGCTTTTGCGGAGCACGCCCCCTCACGCCCCGGCCGTCTGGCTGCGTACTCATGCCATCGGTGGCAACCGCCGCTTGACCGGCGTCTTCTTGACAATAGCCGTGTTGGTTTCAGCATGGCTATTAAGCCGGTCAAGCAATGTGTCCAGTTGCTCCATCGACCGCACATGCAACCGGGCAATGAAGCAATCGTCCCCAGTAACCTTGTCACATTCGGTGAACTCGGGGATCGCCTGGATCTGCCGCTCCACCTCCTGCAACTGACCCGGCAGCGGGCGGATACGGACGATGGCCTGCAGTTGATAGCCGAAGCATCTGGGATCGATCTCTACCGTGTATCCCTTGAGTACACCTCGTTCTTCGAGGCGGCGCAGGCGTTCGGCAACACTGGGCGAAGACAGCCCGCTGATGTTCGCCAGGGCCTTGAGCGAGCGCCGCGAGTCCTCCATCAAGGCGGTGATCAGCACCTGGTCGATGTCATCGGTCATGGCGAAATCCTCGATTAGGCAATTAATCGGAACCGCCTTGATAAAAAAGGCAGAAACCGAGTTTAGCCTGATTTTTGCGCTGGAGAAGCCCCCGGGCGGATTGGCATACTTTGGGCTCACACACAGGAGTCTGATGATGGACAAGACAATACGTCGCGGCTCATTTGAAATGACCGCCGCCATGCTGATTTCCGGGACCATCGGCTGGTTCGTGCTGGTGTCCGGGCAACCGGTGCTGGACGTGGTGTTCTGGCGCTGCGTGTTCGGCGCCGGGACCTTGTTGCTGATTTGCGCGGCATTCGGCTTCCTGCGCCCCGGCATCCTGACCCGCACCACCTTCTTGCTGGCCGTGCTCAGCGGCGTGGCGATTGTCGGCAACTGGGTCTTGCTGTTCGCGTCTTACTCCCGCGCCTCGATTGCCATCGGTACCGCGGTGTACAACGTTCAGCCGTTCATGCTGGTGGGGTTGGCGGCGTTATTCCTCAACGAGAAAATCACCCTGCAGAAACTGTTCTGGCTGGGCATCTCGTTTCTCGGGATGTTGGCCATTGTCAGCGCCCATGGCGACCAGAATGAAAGCGGCAATGATTACCTGGTTGGCATCGCCCTGGCGCTGGGCGCTGCATTCCTTTATGCGATTGCCGCGCTGATCATCAAGCGCCTGACCGGTACGCCGCCGCACCTGATCGCGCTGATCCAGGTCAGCACCGGCGTGCTGCTGCTCGCGCCGTTTGCGCACTTCTCGGCGCTGCCGCAAGCACCGAGCGCCTGGGCCAGCCTGGTGACCCTGGGCATCGTCCACACCGGCGTGATGTATGTGCTGCTGTACGGCGCGATTCAGAAGCTGCCGACGGCACTGACCGGTGCGTTGTCGTTCATCTACCCGATTGCGGCGATCTTCGTCGACTGGTTTGCCTTTGGCCATCGCCTGGAGCCCCTGCAATGGCTGGGTGTCGCCGCGATTCTCCTGGCGGCTGCCGGCATGCAGCAGGGCTGGACCCTGAAATGGCGGCGCACGGTCACGCCCTGAACCGGCGTCAGATGTTCCAGCGCGGCGCGGTCTTGGCCAGGCGCTGGCGCATCTGGCCGATGTTGGCGGCCAGCTGGGCGGTTCAGCAACCGGTAGCCGTCCAGGGCGTTATAGACCGGGGCATCCAGGCTGGCATCG
>NZ_MULM01000168.1:0-101599 GCF_002029345.1 Pseudomonas sp. VI4.1 | reverse complement strand
TTCTTGACGACCATAGAGCATTGGAACCACCTGATCCCATCCCGAACTCAGCAGTGAAACGATGCATCGCCGATGGTAGTGTGGGGTTTCCCCATGTGAGAGTAGGTCATCGTCAAGATTAAATTCCAAAACCCCTATCTGCGTATGCAGGTAGGGGTTTTGTTTTTGTTCGCAGGAAATCCGACCCCCAGGGTTTCTATGCAACGGCTCGGTGCATGGCTATCATGCGGACCTCATTGTGAGGCGAGACTTGCATGCTGACGTTGTTAGAGCTTCTTAAAGATGGTCGGTTTCATTCCGGCCAGGCCCTGGGCATTGCCTTGGGTATCAGTCGTAGCGCGGTATGGAAGCAGCTTCAGCATTTGGAAGCTGAGCTTGGCTTGTCCATTCACAAGGTACGCGGGCGCGGGTATCAGCTGGCTGCACCCTTGACGCTGCTTGATCCTCTCGGCATCAGCGCGCGGGCCCCTTCCTGCGACTGGCCCGTTCTGGTCTTCGACTCAATCGACTCCACCAACGCCGAAGCCTTGCGCGCCATCGAGCGCGGCCAAGCTGCGCCATTCCTGGTGCTTGCCGAGCGGCAGACTGCCGGGCGAGGGCGGCGCGGGCGAAAATGGGCCAGCCCTTTTGCGGAAAACATCTATTACAGCCTGGTGTTGCGTATTGAGGGGGGAATGCGGCAGCTGGAGGGCTTGAGCCTGGTCGTCGGGCTTGCGGTAATGCAGGCCTTGCGAGAGCTGGGTATTTCGGCAGCAGGGCTGAAGTGGCCGAATGATGTGCTGGTAGGGCAAAAAAAGATCGCAGGGATATTGCTCGAATTGGTGGGGGATCCCGCTGATGTCTGCCATGTGGTCTTGGGTGTCGGGATTAATGTGAACATGCAGATGACTGACGAGGTTGATCAGCAGTGGACGTCCATGCGGCTTGAGTCAGGCAAGGTATTTGATCGCAATCACCTCGTTGCCGCCTTGGGGGAGAAGCTCCAGGCCTATTTGAGTCAGCATCAGGTCGGCGGATTTTCAGCTATCCAGGCGGAGTGGGAGCAAAATCATCTTTGGCAGGGGCGCGCTGTGTCGCTGATTGCAGGCGTAAACCAAATAGATGGCGAAGTGCTGGGTATTGATAACCAGGGTGCCTTGCGCTTGAAGGTGGGCGGTTTGGAAAAAGTCTTTAGTGGTGGTGAGCTCAGCCTGAGGTTGCGTGATGATTCTTGAGCTCGACTGCGGAAACAGTTTCATCAAGTGGCGGGTGCTCCATGCGGATGTCCGTCGGGTGGTGGGTGAGGGTGTCGTTGATTCGGATCTCGCTTTGCTGGAGAGCTTGGAGGCGCTCAAGGGGATCGCTCTCAAGTTTTGCCGGTTGGTCAGTGTCAGGACCCCTGAAGAAACCCAGGCGTTGATTGCGCTGCTCACGCAAGCTTTCGGTGTGTCGGTGGTCTGTGCGGCGCCGGCTCGCGAAATGTCTGGTGTCCGTAACGGGTATGAGGAATTCGAGCGGCTGGGGCTCGATCGTTGGCTGGCGATGCTCGGCGGGTTTCACCTGGCCTCGGGTGCCTGCCTGGTACTCGATTTCGGTACTGCAGTCACTGCCGACTTCATTGCCGGCGATGGGGAGCATCTCGGCGGCTTCATCTGCCCGGGAATGCCCCTGATGCGCAATCAGTTGCGGACCCATACTCGTAGAATCCGCTATGGGGATCTCGCCGCTGAGCGCGCCCTGGAAAGTCTCGTCCCGGGTCGCACCACCGTCGAGGCAGTGGAGCGAGGGTGTTCGCTGATGCTCAGGGGTTTTGTCCTGACCCAGCTGGAGATGGCGCGCAGCTACTGGGGGGAGGATTTTACTGTGTTCCTCACTGGGGGGGGATGCAGATCTGGTCTCCGGGATCGTGCCCGAGGCCAGGGTGGTTCCAGACCTGGTGTTCGTAGGCTTGGCTATGGCATGTCCCCTGTCCTGAGGTTTTTATGCGTTGGTTGTTCCTGCTGCTGCTCGTTCTCAATGTGTTCTATTACATCTGGCACCAACAAGAGGCGCCTCTGCGTGCGAAAGATGTAACGCCGTTGAGCTTGTACCGAGGTTCGCAGCAGGATATCCGCCTGTTGAGTGAGGCGAGTGACGCGGCTCGAGATAAAGAAAAATCGCCCCGGGCGGATGATGGTTGCCTGTATCTGGGCGGTTTTGCACGTCAGGACGCCGCGCAGGCGGTCGAGCGGCGATTGAATGGCATGGAAATCAAATTCCAGTCATTGCCGAAGGATTCCGCTGAATCTGCAGGTTACTGGGTGCGTGTGGCACCCGAAAGCCGGCGTTGGCTGGATGATTCGCAGCTGAAAAACCTTTCCAAAGAATTCAATGAGTTAAAACATAAAATAATGCCATGCGAGGGGGTTGCACCTGCTCAATAGTTTGCATAGAATGGCGCCCGCTCCGCAGTGAACACCTTTAACGGTTAACGCTGCGAAGCGAGGTCAACGCAGCTAACCTCAGGTTTTTAATGAGAAAATGCTTGACAGAAGGCCGGCGTAGTATAGAATGCCGGCTCGCTTAGGAGGGGTTCCCGAGCGGCCAAAGGGATCAGACTGTAAATCTGACGTCTACGACTTCGAAGGTTCGAATCCTTCCCCCTCCACCATTTTTAGCGAGAGCTGCAAGCCTCGCGGGTATAGTTTAGTGGTAGAACCTCAGCCTTCCAAGCTGATGATGCGGGTTCGATTCCCGCTACCCGCTCCAAGTTTGCAGATCCTGCAAAGTGTTACGCTCTTGTAGCTCAGTTGGTAGAGCACACCCTTGGTAAGGGTGAGGTCAGCGGTTCAAATCCGCTCAAGAGCTCCATATAACAAGGCAGATATGAAAATATCTGCCTTTGTTTTAATGGTCTGGTTGTGTTTCGTTGTCCCTGAGGGTGGTTTGAGCCCCGGTGCTGGCGGAGTGCAAAGGTCATTGAGTAAATTGTTGTAAAGTCTTTTTCGGGCCGGCATAATGGTCGGCCTGATTTTGTTCTAGGTCAGTAGCTCAATTGGCAGAGCGACGGTCTCCAAAACCGTAGGTTGGGGGTTCGATTCCCTCCTGACCTGCCAGATTCACTTGGTGGGTTTGGCTTTCTTTTCACAGGATCTTCATAGATGACTCCTAAAGCTGAAGCTCAAGGCTCTCGCTTCGATCTGCTCAAGTGGCTAGTAGTGGCTGCTTTGGTGGTTGTTGGCGTTGTTGGCAATCAGTATTACTCTGCTTCGCCGATCCTGTACCGTGTACTTGCTTTGCTTGTCATTGCTGCTGTAGCTGCCTTTGTAGGCCTGCAGACAGTCAAGGGCAAGTCTTTCTTTGTGCTGGTGAAGGAAGCTCGCACCGAGATTCGTAAAGTCGTATGGCCAACTCGCCAAGAAACCACGCAGACCACGTTGATCGTTGTGGCTGTTGTCCTGGTTATGGCGTTGCTGTTGTGGGGGCTTGATTCCCTGCTCGGCTGGCTTGTTTCCTTGATTGTCGGCTAAGGGTGTCCCGTGGCTAAGCGTTGGTACGTTGTGCATGCTTACTCCGGTTACGAGAAGCATGTCATGCGCTCGTTGGTAGAGCGCGTAAAGCTGGCTGGCATGGAAGATGGCTTCGGCGAAATTCTGGTTCCCACTGAAGAAGTGGTTGAAATGCGTAATGGCCAGAAACGCAAAAGCGAGCGCAAATTCTTCCCAGGTTATGTGCTGGTCCAGATGGACATGAACGAGGGTACTTGGCACTTGGTCAAGGATACGCCTCGGGTGATGGGTTTCATCGGCGGTACTGCTGATAAGCCTGCACCGATCACAGATAAAGAGGCAGAAGCGATTCTGCGTCGTGTTGCTGACGGTAGCGACAAGCCGAAGCCGAAGACGTTGTTCGAGCCGGGCGAGTCGGTACGGGTCAACGACGGGCCGTTTGCCGATTTTACCGGCACGGTTGAAGAAGTTAACTACGAAAAGAGCCGGATCCAAGTGGCAGTGCTTATTTTCGGACGCTCTACTCCGGTAGAGCTTGAGTTCAGCCAGGTCGAAAAGGTCTAGCTGAGCAAGCATCCCAACCCCGCAGCCTCAGGCTGTGGGGTTTTGTCGTCACTGGGATAAACGCGCAAGTAACCGGGGAGCCTTTCGAGGCGTTTGAACCCGTAATTGGAGTGCCTCATGGCCAAGAAAATTACCGCTTACATCAAGCTGCAAGTGAAGGCCGCTCAGGCTAACCCAAGCCCACCTGTTGGTCCTGCTCTGGGTCAGCACGGCGTGAACATCATGGAATTCTGCAAGGCTTTCAACGCCCGTACTCAGGGTATTGAGCCAGGCCTGCCGACTCCAGTGATCATCACTGTCTACAGCGACCGTAGCTTCACGTTCGAAACCAAATCCACCCCTGCTTCGGTTCTGCTGAAGAAGGCGGCCGGTCTGACCAGCGGTTCCGCTCGTCCGAACACCGTTAAGGTTGGCACCGTGACCCGTGCTCAGCTGGAAGATATCGCGAAAACCAAAAACGCGGATCTGACTGCAGCTGATATGGATGCAGCCGTGCGTACTATCGCCGGTTCTGCTCGTAGCATGGGCCTTAACGTGGAGGGTGTGTAATGGCTAAGCTGACCAAGCGTCAAAAGGCTATCGCCGGCAAAATCGAAGCAGGCAAGTCCTACAACTTTGTAGACGCTGCCGCCCTGCTGGCCGAGCTGTCGACTGTCAAGTTCAGCGAGTCGTTCGACGTTGCTGTAAACCTGGGTGTTGACCCGCGTAAATCCGACCAGGTCGTTCGTAGCGCTACTGTGCTGCCACACGGCACTGGCAAGACCGTTCGCGTTGCCGTGTTCACCCAGGGTCCAGCTGCCGAGGCCGCTCTGGCTGCCGGCGCTGACCGTGTAGGCATGGACGACCTGGCTGCCGAAATGAAAGGCGGCGACCTGAACTATGACGTAGTGATCGCATCCCCGGATGCCATGCGCGTTGTAGGCCAGTTGGGTCAGATCCTCGGTCCACGTGGCCTGATGCCTAACCCTAAAGTCGGCACCGTAACCCCAGACGTAGCTACCGCGGTTAAAAACGCCAAGGCTGGTCAGGTTCGTTATCGCACCGACAAAAACGGCATCATCCACACCTCCGTTGGCAAAGTCGGCTTCGATGCCGTCAAGCTGAAGGAAAACGTTGAAGCCCTGATCTCTGATCTGAAGCGTATCAAGCCGGCTTCCTCGAAAGGCATTTATGTCAAGCGCATCACCCTGAGCACCACCATGGGCCCGGGCCTGGTCATCGACCAAGGTTCGCTGGAAGCGTAAGACAAAAATTGGCGCAAGCGATTGTGCCAATTGAAAGATTGGGGTCCCTGCCTGGCGGGGGCTATCCAAGACCGTAGGCGACGCAAGTCTTAAACCTCAAGCCTACGCAGATGGTGCTCCCGGTTCCTTACCGAATCAGACACCAAAACGACATCCGGCTTCGGTTGGATGAAACGGTAACAAGCAGGAGTTTTTCCCGTGGCAATTAAACTTGAAGACAAGAAGGCCATCGTCGCTGAAGTCAACAAGGCTGCCCAAGTTGCTCTGTCCGCTGTCGTGGCTGATGCCCGTGGCGTAACAGTAGGCGCTATGACCGGACTCCGTAAAGAGGCTCGTGAAGCTGGCGTTTACGTACGTGTTGTACGTAACACCCTGCTCAAGCGCGCCGTTGCTGGCACTCAGTATGACGTGCTCAACGACGTGTTCACCGGCCCGACCTTGATTGCATTCTCCAAAGATCATCCGGGCGCTGCTGCCCGTATTTTCAAAGAGTTCGCAAAAGGTCAGGACAAGTTCGAGATCAAGGCAGCTGCGTTCGAGGGCAAGTTCCTCGCAGCTAATCAGATCGACGTACTGGCAAGCCTGCCGACCCGTGACGAAGCAATTTCTCAGCTGATGAGCGTGATTCAAGGCGCAACCAGCAAATTGGCTCGTACTCTGGCGGCTCTTCGCGACCAGAAAGAAGCTGCTGCAGCCTAAGGCTGAGCGACTCCTTTCAGCGTTTTTTGTTTATTTCGATGGCCGCGTAGGCTGTCACCCCAATACAGGAATTTATAGTCATGTCTCTGACTAACGACCAAATCATCGAAGCAATCGGCGAAAAATCCGTTCTGGAAATCGTTGAGCTGATCAAGGCCATGGAAGAGAAGTTCGGCGTTTCCGCTGCCGCTGCTTCCGCAGGTCCAGCCGCTGTTGCTGCCGTTGTTGAAGAACAAACTGAATTCAACGTCAATCTGGTTGAGACTGGCGAGAAGAAAGTTAACGTGATCAAGGCTGTACGTGAGCTGACCGGTCTGGGCCTGAAAGAAGCCAAGGCTGTAGTTGACGGCTGCCCAGGCATGGTTCTGGAAGCAGTATCGAAAGACGCTGCTGAAAAAGCCAAAGCTGTTCTGGAAGAAGCAGGCGCTAAAGTCGAGCTGAAGTAAGCATCGACTTTGCGTCTCCAGCCCGAGCGTTAAGCGAAAGGCTGATGGCTGGTGGCTCTTGCCACCGGCCTTTTTCCGTTATTGGCAGCCGACTGGGTCGGCGCTGGTAACGAGCTGTAACCACCCGATGCGGTGGCGCAAACCATGGGGTTTGCACGATTTTCTGGCTGCTCCCGTCGGGAGGGGCCAAACAAGCAGGTGACCAAGCTGGGGAACGCTGATGGCTTACTCATATACTGAGAAAAAACGTATCCGCAAGGACTTTAGCAAGTTGCCGGACGTCATGGATGTGCCGTATCTCCTGGCAATCCAGCTGGATTCGTATCGTGAATTCTTGCAGGCGGGAGCGACTAAAGATCAGTTCCGCGACGTGGGCCTGCATGCGGCCTTCAAATCCGTTTTCCCGATCATCAGCTACTCCGGCAATGCTGCGCTGGAGTACGTCGGTTATCGCCTGGGCGAACCGGCATTTGATGTCAAAGAATGCGTATTGCGCGGTGTAACTTACGCCGTACCTTTGCGGGTAAAAGTGCGCCTGATCATTTTCGACAAAGAATCGTCGAACAAAGCGATCAAGGACATCAAAGAGCAAGAAGTCTACATGGGCGAAATCCCGTTGATGACTGAAAACGGTACCTTCGTAATCAACGGTACCGAACGAGTAATCGTTTCCCAGCTGCACCGTTCTCCAGGCGTGTTCTTCGACCACGACCGTGGCAAGACGCACAGCTCCGGCAAACTGCTGTACTCCGCGCGCATCATTCCTTACCGCGGTTCGTGGCTGGACTTCGAGTTCGACCCGAAAGACTGCGTGTTCGTGCGTATCGACCGTCGTCGCAAGCTGCCTGCATCGGTACTGCTGCGCGCGCTCGGCTATACCACTGAAGAAGTGCTCGACGCGTTCTACACCACCAACGTTTTCCACCTGAGCGGCGAAACCCTCAGTCTGGAACTGATTGCTTCGCGTCTGCGTGGTGAAATCGCTGTTCTTGATATTCAGGACGAGAAGGGCAAGGTCATCGTTGAGGCTGGTCGCCGTATTACTGCGCGCCACATCAACCAGATCGAAAAAGCCGGTCTCAAGACCCTGGAAGTGCCTCTGGACTACGTCCTGGGTCGCACTACCGCCAAGGTCATCGTGCATCCGGCAACCGGCGAAATCCTGGCAGAGTGCAACACCGAGCTGAACACCGAGATCCTGGCAAAAATCGCCAAGTCCCAGGTTGTTCGCATCGAAACTCTGTACACCAACGATATCGACTGCGGTCCGTTCGTCTCCGACACCCTGAAGATCGACTCCACCAGCAACCAATTGGAAGCGCTGGTCGAGATCTATCGCATGATGCGTCCAGGCGAGCCGCCAACCAAAGACGCTGCCGAGACTCTGTTCAACAACCTGTTCTTCAGCCCTGAGCGCTACGACCTGTCTGCGGTCGGCCGGATGAAGTTCAACCGTCGTATCGGTCGTACCGAGATCGAAGGTTCGGGCGTGCTGTGCAAGGAAGACATCGTCGCGGTCCTGAAGACTCTGGTCGACATCCGTAACGGTAAAGGCATCGTCGATGACATCGACCACTTGGGTAACCGTCGTGTTCGCTGCGTAGGCGAAATGGCCGAGAACCAGTTCCGCGTTGGCCTGGTACGTGTTGAGCGTGCGGTCAAAGAGCGTCTGTCGATGGCTGAAAGCGAAGGCCTGATGCCGCAAGACCTGATCAACGCCAAGCCAGTGGCTGCGGCGGTGAAAGAGTTCTTCGGTTCCAGCCAGCTGTCCCAGTTCATGGACCAGAACAACCCGCTGTCCGAGATCACCCACAAGCGTCGTGTGTCTGCACTCGGCCCTGGCGGTTTGACTCGTGAGCGTGCCGGCTTTGAAGTTCGTGACGTACACCCGACTCACTACGGTCGTGTTTGCCCGATCGAAACGCCGGAAGGTCCGAACATCGGTCTGATCAACTCCCTGGCCGCCTATGCGCGCACCAACCAGTACGGCTTCCTCGAGAGCCCGTACCGTGTGGTGAAAGACGCTCTGGTCACCGACGAGATCGTGTTCCTGTCCGCCATCGAAGAAGCTGATCACGTGATCGCTCAGGCTTCGGCCACGATGAACGACAAGAAAATGCTGATCGACGAACTGGTAGCTGTTCGTCACTTGAACGAGTTCACCGTCAAGGCGCCGGAAGACGTCACCTTGATGGACGTATCGCCGAAGCAGGTAGTTTCGGTTGCAGCGTCGCTGATCCCGTTCCTCGAGCACGACGACGCCAACCGTGCGTTGATGGGTTCGAACATGCAGCGTCAAGCTGTACCCACCCTGCGCGCTGACAAGCCGCTGGTCGGTACCGGCATGGAGCGTAACGTAGCCCGTGACTCCGGCGTTTGCGTCGTGGCTCGTCGTGGCGGCGTGATCGATTCC
This sequence comes from Pseudomonas sp. VI4.1, assembly GCF_002029345.1. NCBI lineage: Bacteria > Pseudomonadati > Pseudomonadota > Gammaproteobacteria > Pseudomonadales > Pseudomonadaceae > Pseudomonas > Pseudomonas sp. VI4.1. The sequence goes on along the minus strand of NZ_MULM01000168.1, from coordinate 92,766 downwards.
GTTGATGCCAGCCGTATCGTGGTTCGTGTTGCCGATGACGAAGTTGAAACCGGTGAAGCCGGTGTCGACATCTACAACCTGACCAAGTACACCCGCTCCAACCAGAACACCTGCATCAACCAGCGTCCGCTGGTGCGTAAAGGTGATCGGGTTCAGCGCAGCGACATCATGGCTGACGGTCCGTCCACCGACATGGGTGAGCTGGCGCTGGGTCAGAACATGCGCATCGCGTTCATGGCCTGGAACGGTTACAACTTCGAAGACTCCATCTGCCTGTCGGAACGAGTTGTTCAAGAAGATCGCTTCACCACGATCCACATTCAGGAACTGACCTGTGTGGCACGTGACACCAAGCTTGGGCCAGAGGAAATCACTGCCGACATCCCGAACGTGGGTGAAGCGGCACTGAACAAACTGGACGAAGCCGGTATCGTTTACGTAGGTGCTGAAGTTGGCGCAGGCGACATCCTGGTCGGTAAGGTCACTCCGAAAGGCGAGACCCAACTGACTCCGGAAGAAAAACTGCTGCGTGCCATCTTCGGTGAAAAAGCCAGCGACGTTAAAGACACCTCCCTGCGCGTGCCTACCGGCACCAAGGGTACCGTCATCGACGTACAGGTCTTCACCCGCGACGGCGTTGAGCGTGATGCTCGTGCACTGTCGATCGAGAAGACCCAGCTCGACGAGATCCGCAAGGACCTGAACGAAGAGTTCCGTATCGTTGAAGGCGCGACTTTCGAACGTCTGCGTTCCGCTCTGGTCGGCCGCAAAGCCGAAGGCGGCGCCGGCCTGAAGAAAGGTCAGGACATCACCGACGAAATTCTCGACGGTCTTGAGCATGGCCAGTGGTTCAAACTGCGCATGGCTGAAGATGCTCTGAACGAGCAGCTCGAGAAGGCTCAGGCTTACATCGTTGATCGCCGCCGTCTGCTGGACGACAAGTTCGAAGACAAGAAGCGCAAACTGCAGCAGGGCGATGACCTGGCTCCAGGCGTGCTGAAAATCGTCAAGGTTTACCTGGCAATCCGTCGCCGCATCCAGCCGGGCGACAAGATGGCCGGTCGTCACGGTAACAAAGGTGTGGTCTCTGTGATCATGCCGGTTGAAGACATGCCGCACGATGCCAATGGCACCCCGGTCGACGTCGTCCTCAACCCGTTGGGCGTACCTTCGCGTATGAACGTTGGTCAGATCCTTGAAACCCACCTGGGCCTCGCGGCCAAAGGTCTGGGCGAGAAGATCAACCGCATGATCGAAGAGCAGCGTAAAGTTGCCGATCTGCGCAAGTTCCTGCACGAGATCTACAACGAGATCGGCGGTCGCAACGAAGATCTGGACAGCTTCTCCGACCAGGAAATCCTGGATCTGGCGAAGAACCTGCGTGGCGGCGTTCCAATGGCCACTCCAGTGTTCGACGGTGCCAAGGAAAGCGAAATCAAGGCCATGCTGAAACTGGCAGACCTGCCAGAAAGCGGCCAGATGCAGCTGACCGACGGCCGTACCGGCAACAAGTTCGAGCGCCCGGTTACTGTTGGCTACATGTACATGCTGAAGCTGAACCACTTGGTAGACGACAAGATGCACGCTCGTTCTACCGGTTCGTACAGCCTGGTTACTCAGCAGCCGCTGGGTGGTAAGGCGCAGTTCGGTGGTCAGCGTTTCGGGGAGATGGAGGTCTGGGCACTGGAAGCATACGGTGCTGCTTACACTCTGCAAGAAATGCTCACAGTGAAGTCGGACGATGTGAACGGCCGTACCAAGATGTACAAAAACATCGTGGATGGCGATCACCGTATGGAGCCGGGCATGCCCGAGTCCTTCAACGTGTTGATCAAGGAAATTCGTTCCCTCGGCATCGATATCGATCTGGAAACCGAATAACACGTGACGCGAATCGAGAGCGGGGCAGGATTGCCCGCTCTCTGCTCCGCCAGGAGGAAAGGCCTTGAAAGACCTACTGAATTTGCTGAAAAACCAGGGTCAAGTCGAAGAGTTCGACGCCATCCGTATTGGATTGGCATCGCCTGAGATGATCCGTTCGTGGTCGTTCGGTGAAGTTAAAAAGCCGGAAACCATCAACTACCGTACGTTCAAACCTGAGCGTGACGGCCTGTTCTGCGCCAAGATCTTTGGCCCGGTAAAGGATTACGAGTGCCTGTGCGGTAAGTACAAGCGCTTGAAGCACCGTGGTGTGATCTGCGAGAAGTGCGGCGTTGAAGTCGCGCTGGCCAAAGTTCGTCGTGAGCGCATGGCGCACATCGAACTGGCTTCCCCGGTTGCCCACATCTGGTTCCTGAAATCGCTGCCGTCGCGTATCGGCTTGCTGATGGACATGACCCTGCGTGATATCGAACGCGTTCTCTACTTCGAGAGCTATGTCGTTATCGATCCAGGCATGACCACCCTTGAAAAAGGTCAGCTGCTCAACGACGAGCAGTACTTCGAAGCGCTGGAAGAGTTCGGCGACGATTTCGATGCCCGCATGGGTGCTGAAGCTGTCCGTGAACTGCTGCACGCTATCGACCTGGAACACGAGATTGGCCGTCTGCGCGAAGAAATTCCGCAAACCAACTCCGAAACCAAGATCAAGAAGCTGTCCAAGCGTCTGAAGTTGATGGAAGCCTTCCAGGGTTCCGGCAACCTTCCAGAATGGATGGTGCTGACCGTTCTGCCGGTTCTGCCGCCAGATCTGCGTCCACTGGTCCCGCTGGATGGCGGTCGCTTCGCGACTTCCGACCTCAACGATCTGTATCGTCGAGTGATCAACCGTAACAACCGCTTGAAGCGTCTGCTCGATCTGTCCGCTCCGGACATCATCGTGCGCAACGAAAAGCGTATGTTGCAGGAAGCCGTCGATGCACTGCTCGACAACGGTCGTCGTGGCCGCGCTATCACCGGTTCCAACAAGCGTCCTCTGAAATCCCTGGCTGACATGATCAAGGGTAAGCAAGGTCGTTTCCGTCAGAACTTGCTCGGTAAGCGTGTTGACTACTCCGGTCGTTCGGTAATTACCGTAGGTCCGACCCTGCGTCTGCACCAGTGCGGTCTGCCGAAGAAAATGGCCCTCGAGCTGTTCAAGCCGTTCATTTTCGGCAAGCTGGAAATGCGTGGTCTCGCGACCACCATCAAAGCTGCCAAGAAAATGGTCGAGCGCGAGCTGCCAGAGGTTTGGGACGTTCTCGCTGAAGTGATCCGTGAACACCCGGTTCTCCTCAACCGTGCACCGACCCTTCACCGTCTGGGTATCCAGGCGTTTGAACCGGTACTGATCGAAGGTAAGGCTATCCAGCTGCACCCTCTGGTCTGTGCTGCGTACAACGCCGACTTCGACGGCGACCAAATGGCCGTGCACGTACCGCTGACGCTGGAAGCCCAGCTGGAAGCGCGTGCGTTGATGATGTCGACCAACAACATTCTGTCGCCAGCCAACGGTGAGCCAATCATCGTTCCGTCGCAGGACGTTGTATTGGGTCTGTACTACATGACGCGTGAAGCGATCAACGCCAAGGGCGAAGGTCGTGTGTTCGCGGATCTGCAAGAAGTTGACCGTGTGTTCCGTGCCGGCGAAGCCGCACTGCATGCCAAGGTCAAAGTGCGGATCAACGAAACCGTCAACGATCGTGATGGCGGCAGCGTCAAGAACACCCGTATCGTCGACACCACTGTCGGCCGTGCGCTGTTGTTCCAGGTTGTTCCACCTGGCCTGTCGTACGACGTCGTCAACCAGCCGATGAAGAAAAAGGCGATCTCCAAGCTGATCAACCAGTGCTACCGCGTGGTTGGTTTGAAAGAGACCGTGATCTTCGCTGACCAGTTGATGTACACCGGTTTTGCCTATTCGACCATTTCCGGCGTTTCCATCGGTGTTAACGACTTCGTTATCCCGGATGAAAAAGCCCGCATCATCAATGCTGCTACTGATGAAGTGAAAGAGATCGAAAGTCAGTACGCCTCCGGCCTGGTAACCCAGGGCGAGAAGTACAACAAAGTGATCGACCTTTGGTCCAAGGCGAACGACGAAGTTTCCAAGGCGATGATGGCCAACCTCTCGAAAGAGAAAGTCATCGACCGTCATGGCGTCGAAGTCGACCAGGAATCCTTCAACTCGATGTACATGATGGCCGACTCGGGCGCACGGGGTTCTGCTGCGCAGATCCGTCAGCTCGCCGGTATGCGTGGCCTGATGGCCAAGCCGGACGGTTCCATCATCGAAACGCCGATTACTGCGAACTTCCGTGAAGGTTTGAGCGTACTTCAGTACTTCATCTCCACTCACGGTGCTCGTAAAGGTTTGGCGGATACCGCGTTGAAAACGGCGAACTCCGGTTACCTGACTCGTCGTCTGGTAGACGTGGCGCAGGATCTGGTCGTGACCGAGATCGATTGCGGCACCGAGCATGGCCTGGTAATGACGCCGCACATTGAAGGCGGTGACGTTGTCGAGCCGCTGGGTGAGCGCGTATTGGGTCGTGTCATTGCCCGTGACGTATTCAAGCCGGGTACCGAGGAAGTTATCGTTCCTGGCGGCACTCTGGTTGACGAGAAGTGGGTCGAGTTCATCGAGCTCAACAGCATCGACGAAGTGATCGTGCGTTCGCCGATCAGCTGCGAAACCCGCTACGGCATTTGCGCCAAGTGCTACGGCCGTGACCTGGCTCGTGGTCACCAGGTGAACATCGGTGAAGCGGTCGGCGTTATCGCTGCCCAGTCCATCGGTGAGCCGGGTACCCAGCTGACCATGCGTACGTTCCACATCGGTGGTGCGGCAAGCCGGACCTCCGCAGCCGACAGCGTTCAGGTGAAGAATGGCGGTACCGTCCGTCTGCATAACCTGAAGCACGTTGAGCGAGTGGATGGTTGCCTGGTTGCCGTGTCCCGTTCCGGTGAGCTGGCGATCGCTGATGACTTCGGTCGTGAGCGCGAGCGTTACAAGCTGCCGTACGGTGCCGTGATTTCGGTTAAAGAAGGTGACAAGGTCGACGCTGGCGCAATCGTGGCCAAGTGGGATCCGCACACTCACCCGATCGTTACCGAAATGAAAGGTACCGTGACCTACGTGGGCATGGAAGAAGGCATCACGATCAAGCGTCAGACTGACGAATTGACCGGTATGACCAACATTGAAGTACTCGACGCCAAAGACCGTCCAGCTGCCGGTAAAGATATCCGTCCTGCTGTGAAGATGGTTGATGACAACGGCAAGGATCTGTTGCTGCCAGGCACTGACGTTATCGCTCAGTACTTCCTGCCAGCCAACGCCCTGGTCGGTGTTGCGGATGGTGCGAAGATTGCGATCGGTGATGTTATCGCTCGTATCCCGCAAGAGACTTCGAAGACCCGTGACATCACCGGTGGTCTGCCGCGTGTTGCCGACTTGTTCGAAGCCCGTCGTCCGAAAGAAGCCTCGATCCTGGCGGAAGTCAGCGGCACCATCGCGTTCGGTAAAGAGACCAAAGGCAAGCGCCGTCTGGTTATTACCCCGAACGACGGTACCGATCCGTACGAAGAGCTGATTCCGAAGTGGCGTCACCTGAACGTCTTCGAAGGCGAACAGGTAAACCGCGGCGAAGTTATCTCCGACGGCCCGAGCGATCCACACGACATCCTGCGTCTGCTGGGTGTGAGTGCGCTGGCCAAGTACATCGTGAACGAGATCCAGGACGTTTACCGTCTGCAAGGCGTGAAGATCAACGACAAGCACATCGAGACCATCCTGCGTCAGATGTTGCGTAAGGTTGAAATCGCTGAATCCGGCGACTCGACTTTCATCAAGGGCGACCAGATGGAGTTGACTCACGTTCTGGTAGAGAACGAACGTCTGGCTGGCGACGAGAAATTCGTTTCCAAGTTCACTCGTGTGTTGCTGGGTATCACCAAGGCGTCGTTGTCCACCGAATCGTTCATCTCGGCGGCTTCCTTCCAGGAAACCACTCGCGTACTGACCGAAGCGGCGGTAACCGGCAAGCGCGATTACCTGCGCGGCCTGAAAGAAAACGTGGTTGTGGGTCGTCTGATCCCGGCCGGTACCGGTCTGGCTTATCACAGCGAGCGCAAGCGTCGCCGTGAAGCGGACAAACCGTTGCGCGTAAGCGCCAGTGAAGTGGAAGCTGCACTGACCGAAGCGCTGAACTCGAGCGGTAACTGAGTTCTGCGGTAAATGAGCGTAAGGCCCTGGTCGCTCCGTTCATCGAATCGAGACAATTTGTCGAGGTTGGATGAGCGGGGAGGTCGGGGCCTTGCCTTGACTGGGGGCAAGATCCTCTTTAGACTCTTGTACCCCTAAATTTGGCGGGAATTCGTTCCTGCCATTTTGCTTTTCTTGCAAGACAATAGCGTCGCAAGACAACAGTGGAGCTAGTAGATGGCAACTATCAACCAGCTGGTACGTCAGCCGCGTAAGCGTATCGTCGAGAAATCCGACGTGCCTGCGCTGCAGAACTGCCCGCAACGTCGTGGCGTATGCACCCGTGTGTATACCACCACGCCGAAAAAACCTAACTCGGCACTGCGTAAAGTATGCCGTGTGCGTCTGACCAACGGTTTCGAGGTTTCCTCGTACATCGGCGGTGAAGGCCACAACCTGCAAGAGCACAGCGTGGTACTGATCCGCGGCGGTCGTGTAAAAGACTTGCCAGGTGTTCGTTACCACACCGTACGCGGTTCTTTGGATACTTCCGGCGTTAAAGGTCGTAACCAGGGTCGTTCGAAGTACGGTACCAAGAAGCCTAAGTAGTAGTGGCTTTTTGTAAAAACCGATTTTCTATTTTTCTGAGTCGATAAGAGTAAGGTCGGAGGCGTCCCGAAAGGGCACCGATTCCGAGCGAACCTGAAGACCGTTTGAGGGCTTATCCATGCCAAGAAGACGCGTAGCAGCCAAGCGCGAAGTGCTTGACGATCCAAAATACGGCAGCCAGATCCTGGCCAAGTTCATGAACCACGTGATGGAAAGCGGCAAGAAAGCCGTTGCCGAGCGTATCGTTTATGGCGCGCTGGAAAAGGTTAAAGAACGCAAGAACAGCGACCCCCTGGAAATCTTCGAGAAAGCTCTCGACGCCATCGCTCCGCTGGTCGAAGTGAAGTCGCGCCGTGTAGGCGGTGCTACTTACCAGGTTCCGGTTGAAGTTCGTCCGTCCCGTCGTAATGCTCTGGCAATGCGCTGGTTGGTAGACTTCGCCCGCAAGCGCGGCGAGAAGTCTATGGCTCTGCGTTTGGCCGGTGAACTGCTGGACGCTGCTGAAGGCAAAGGTGCTGCAGTTAAGAAGCGTGAAGACGTGCACCGTATGGCTGAAGCCAACAAGGCTTTCTCGCACTACCGCTTCTAATTTTAGCGTCACTAATTTTGCGAGGGCTTTATGGCTCGTACTACACCGATTAATCGCTACCGTAACATTGGTATCGTTGCTCACGTGGATGCTGGTAAAACCACCACCACCGAGCGCGTCCTTTTTTACACTGGCAAAAGTCACAAAATGGGCGAGGTGCATGACGGCGCCGCGACCACAGACTGGATGGTGCAGGAGCAGGAGCGTGGTATTACCATTACTTCTGCTGCTATCACCGCCTTCTGGCAGGGTTCCGAGAAGCAGCACAAGGACCAATACCGCTTCAACGTCATCGACACCCCGGGCCACGTTGACTTCACTATTGAAGTTGAACGTTCCCTGCGTGTTCTCGACGGCGCGGTCGTTGTGTTCTGCGGCACCTCGGGTGTTGAGCCTCAGTCGGAAACCGTATGGCGTCAAGCCAACAAATACGGCGTTCCACGTCTTGTTTACGTAAACAAGATGGACCGTGCTGGTGCGAACTTCCTGCGCGTGATCGGTCAGATCAAGCAGCGTCTGGGTCACACTCCAGTGCCGATCCAGTTGGCCATCGGTTCCGAAGACAACTTCCAGGGTCAGATCGATCTGATGGCCATGGAAGCTGTTTACTGGAACGACGCTGACAAAGGCATGGTTCCAGTTCGCAAGCCTATCCCTGCTGAATTGCAGGAACTGGCTGACGAATGGCGCGGCAACATGGTTGAGGCTGCGGCCGAAGCCAGCGAAGAGCTGATGAACAAGTACCTCGAAGGTGAAGAACTCACCAACGCGGAAATCAAGGCCGCTCTGCGTCAGCGTACTATCGCTGGTGAGATCGTCTTGGCTGTTTGCGGTTCTTCCTTCAAGAACAAGGGCGTTCCCCTGGTTCTCGACGCCGTGATCGACTACCTGCCGGCTCCTTCCGACATTCCTGCCATCAAGGGTACCGACCCGGATGACGAGACCAAGGAAATGGAGCGTCATGCAGACGACAGCGAGCCGTTCTCGGCCCTGGCGTTCAAGATCGCTACCGACCCATTCGTGGGTACCTTGACCTTCGTCCGCGTTTACTCGGGCGTGTTGGCCTCCGGCGACGGCGTGATCAACTCGGTCAAAGGCAAGAAAGAGCGCGTGGGTCGTATGGTGCAAATGCACGCAAACGCCCGTGAAGAAATCAAGGAAGTACGCGCTGGTGACATCGCGGCCTTGATCGGCATGAAGGACGTCACCACTGGTGAGACTTTGTGCAACGCTGACAAGCCAATCATCCTGGTTCGCATGGACTTCCCGGAGCCGGTTATTTCGGTTGCCGTAGAGCCTAAGACCAAGGACGACCAGGAAAAAATGGGTATCGCTCTGGGCAAACTTGCTCAGGAAGACCCGTCTTTCCGCGTCAAGACTGATGAAGAGACTGGTCAAACGATCATCTCCGGCATGGGCGAGTTGCACCTGGACATCCTGGTTGACCGGATGCGCCGTGAGTTCAACGTCGAAGCCAACATCGGTAAGCCGCAAGTTTCGTACCGTGAGCGCATCACGAAGAGCTGCGAAATCGAAGGCAAGTTCGTTCGCCAGTCCGGCGGTCGTGGCCAGTTCGGTCACTGCTGGATTCGTTTTGCACCTGCTGACGAAGGTCAGGAAGGTCTGCAATTCCTGAACGAAGTAGTGGGTGGTGTAGTTCCCAAGGAATACATCCCGGCTATCCAGAAGGGTATCGAAGAGCAGATGAAGAACGGTGTTGTTGCCGGCTATCCGCTGATCGGCCTGAAGGCTACCGTGTTTGATGGTTCCTACCACGACGTCGACTCGAACGAGATGGCGTTTAAGGTGGCTGCTTCCATGGCGACCAAGCAACTGGCCCAGAAGGGCGGTGGTGAGTTGCTTGAGCCGATCATGGCGGTAGAGGTGGTTACACCTGAAGACTATATGGGTGACGTGATGGGCGACCTTAACCGTCGTCGCGGCATGATCCTGGGTATGGAAGACACGGTCTCCGGCAAAGTGATTCGCGCCGAAGTTCCGCTGGGTGAGATGTTCGGTTATGCGACCGACGTCCGTTCCATGTCCCAAGGTCGCGCAAGCTACTCTATGGAATTCAAAAAATACAATACAGCTCCGTCGCACATCGTCGAAACTGTTACCAAAAAACAAGGCTGATTCAGCCCCTTTAGGCTAGGAGTTAATTGTCGTGGCTAAAGAAAAATTTGACCGTACCCTCCCGCACGTCAACGTTGGCACCATCGGTCACGTCGACCACGGTAAAACCACGCTGACCGCTGCTCTGACTCGCGTCTGCTCCGAAGTTTTCGGTTCGGCCGTTGTTGCTTTCGACAAGATCGACAGCGCTCCGGAAGAAAAGGCTCGTGGTATCACCATCAACACCGCGCACGTTGAATACAACTCGCTGATCCGTCACTACGCTCACGTTGACTGCCCAGGTCACGCTGACTATGTGAAGAACATGATCACCGGTGCTGCTCAGATGGACGGCGCTATCCTGGTTTGCTCGGCCGCTGATGGTCCGATGCCACAAACCCGTGAGCACATCCTGCTGTCCCGTCAGGTTGGCGTTCCGTACATCGTTGTCTTCCTGAACAAGGCTGACATGGTTGACGACGCTGAGCTGCTGGAACTGGTTGAGATGGAAGTGCGCGATCTGCTGAGCACTTACGACTTCCCAGGTGACGACACTCCGATCATCATCGGTTCGGCTCTGATGGCTCTGAACGGCCAAGACGACAACGAAATGGGCACCACTGCCGTTCGTAAACTGGTTGAGACTCTGGACAGCTACATCCCAGATCCAGTCCGTGTTATCGACAAGCCGTTCCTGATGCCAATCGAAGACGTATTCTCGATCTCCGGTCGCGGTACTGTTGTAACTGGCCGTATCGAGCGCGGTATCGTCAAGGTTCAGGATCCACTGGAAATCGTTGGTCTGCGTGACACTACCGTCACCACCTGCACCGGTGTTGAAATGTTCCGTAAGCTGCTCGACGAAGGTCGTGCTGGCGAGAACTGCGGCGTTCTGCTGCGTGGTACCAAGCGTGACGACGTTGAGCGTGGCCAGGTTCTGGTTAAGCCAGGTTCGGTCAAGCCGCACACCAAGTTCGAAGCTGAAGTGTACGTACTGAGCAAAGAAGAAGGCGGTCGTCACACTCCGTTCTTCAAAGGCTACCGTCCACAGTTCTACTTCCGTACTACTGACGTGACTGGTAACTGCGAACTGCCGGAAGGCGTTGAAATGGTAATGCCAGGCGACAACATCAAAATGGTTGTCACCCTGATCAAGACCATCGCAATGGAAGACGGTCTGCGTTTCGCTATCCGTGAAGGCGGTCGTACCGTCGGCGCTGGCGTCGTAGCCAAAATCATCGAGTAAGCTCTTTTTGAGCAGGCTTCGATGAGTTGAAGAGGCCCCCCGCTCAGCGGGGGGCTTTTTTATTGGGTTGACACCCATATGGGGCGTCTATAGAATTGCGCCTCCTTTTAACGGGCGTATTGCGCTCGGTGGGAATAGCAGCCGGAGTCTGAAATCCAATGCAAAATCAGCAAATCCGTATCAGGTTGAAGGCTTTTGACCATCGCCTGATCGACCAATCCACCCAGGAAATCGTGGAAACCGCGAAACGTACTGGTGCTCAAGTGCGTGGTCCAATTCCACTGCCTACCCGTAAAGAGCGGTTCACCGTTCTGGTCTCCCCGCACGTCAACAAAGACGCGCGTGACCAGTACGAGATCCGTACTCATAAGCGCGTTCTGGACATCGTCCAGCCAACGGATAAAACCGTTGATGCTCTTATGAAGCTTGATCTTGCGGCCGGTGTGGAAGTGCAGATCAGCCTCGGCTAAGACTCGGTCTTAGTCGTGTAACGCTCTGAAATGGGCGGCCATAGCGGGTGAAAGCCCCGTACACTCATGAGGTTTACAACATGACTATTGGTGTAGTCGGTCGTAAATGCGGTATGACCCGTATTTTCACCGAAGAAGGTGTCTCCATTCCGGTCACGGTCATTGAGATCGAGCCGAATCGCGTCACCCAGTTCAAAACTGAAGAGACCGATGGCTATCGTGCAGTGCAAGTCACTGTAGGCGAGCGTCGTGCTTCGCGTGTTACAGCTGCTCAGGCTGGCCACTTCGCTAAAGCGAACGTTGCCGCTGGTCGTACCGTAATGGAATTCCGCCTTGAAGAAGGCGAGTACCAGGCCGGCGATCTGATCAACGCTGAAATCTTCGCCGCTGGTCAACTGGTTGATGTAACCGGTCAGTCCAAGGGTAAAGGCTTCCAGGGTACGATCAAGCGTTGGAATTTCCGCGGGCAAGATAATACCCACGGTAACTCCGTGTCCCACCGCGTTCCAGGCTCTATCGGCCAGTGCCAGACTCCTGGTCGTGTATTCAAGGGCAAAAAAATGTCCGGTCATATGGGCGCTGAGCGCGTGACCGTGCAGTCCCTCGAAGTAGTGCGCGTGGACGCTGAACGCAATCTGTTGTTGGTCAAGGGTGCTGTTCCTGGCGCTACTGGCGGCAACTTGGTTGTACGTCCAGCAGCCAAGGCTCGCGGTTAAGGGGAAGCTGACATGCAATTAAATGTAAATGACGCTCAAGCGATCGAAGTTTCCGAACTGACATTTGGCGGCGAATTCAACGAGACGCTGGTTCACCAAGCAGTCGTGGCCTACATGGCCGGCGGCCGTCAAGGTAGCAAGCAGCAAAAGACCCGTTCCGACGTTCGTGGTGGCGGTAAGCGCCCATGGCGTCAGAAAGGTACTGGCCGTGCTCGTGCCGGTACTATCCGTAGCCCAATCTGGCGTGGCGGCGGTACCACTTTCGCAGCTCGTCCTCAGGATCACACCCAGAAGCTGAACAAGAAGATGTATCGCGCAGCAATGCGTTCCATCCTTGCTGAGCTGGTGCGTACTGATCGTCTGGTTGTGGTTCAGGACTTCGCTGTTGATGCACCGAAGACCAAAGATCTGCTGAACAAACTGACCGGCATGGGCCTGACTGACGTCTTGATCGTGTCTGAAGTGGTTGATCAGAACCTGTACCTGGCTGCTCGCAACCTGCCACACGTTGATGTACGTGACGTGCAAGGTTCCGATCCAGTTAGTCTGATCGCATACGACAAGGTGTTGATCACCGTGTCGGCCGTGAAGAAATTCGAGGAGCTGCTGGGATGAACCAGGAACGCGTATTTAAAGTTCTGCTTGGCCCGCACGTTTCCGAGAAGGCTACGGTTCTGGCTGACAAGAAAGGCCAGTTCGTTTTCAAGGTTGCAACTGACGCAACCAAGCTGGAAATCAAGAAGGCCGTCGAAAGCCTGTTCAGCGTGAAAGTAGAGCGTGTTACTACCCTGAATGTTCTGGGTAAGAGCAAGCGCACTGCTCGCGGTCTGGGCAAGCGTAATGACTGGAAGAAGGCAGTTATCTCCCTTCAGCCAGGCCAAGATCTCGATTTCAGCAGCAGTGCTGAGTAAGGAAGGGGTGCATCATGGCAATCGTTAAATGCAAACCGACTTCCCCTGGCCGCCGTTTTGTGGTCAAGGTGGTCAACCAGGAGCTGCATAAAGGCGCTCCTCACGCACCGCTGCTCGAGAAAAAATCGAAGACTGGTGGTCGTAACAACAATGGTCGCATTACCACTCGTCACATCGGTGGTGGCCATAAGCAGCATTATCGTCTGGTCGATTTCCGTCGCAACGACAAAGATGGCATCACTGCCACTGTCGAGCGTATCGAATACGATCCAAACCGTACTGCTCACATCGCTCTGCTGCTGTACGCAGATGGCGAGCGTCGCTACATCATCGCGCCTAAAGGCGTGAGTGCTGGCGACCAGCTGATCGCAGGTGCCCTGGCACCGATCAAGCCGGGCAACGCTCTGCAACTGCGTAACATTCCAGTTGGTAGCACCGTACACGGCATCGAATTGAAGCCAGGTAAAGGCGCTCAGATCGCTCGTTCCGCTGGTGCTTCGGCTCAGCTGATCGCTCGTGAAGGTGTCTACGTGACCCTGCGTCTGCGTTCTGGTGAGATGCGTAAAGTGCTGGCTGAATGCCGCGCGACCCTGGGCGAAGTCTCGAACTCCGAGCACAGCCTGCGTTCGCTGGGTAAAGCTGGTGCCAAACGCTGGCGTGGCGTTCGCCCAACCGTTCGTGGTGTTGCCATGAACCCGGTTGACCACCCACATGGTGGTGGTGAAGGTCGTACCTCTGGTGGTCGTCATCCGGTATCGCCATGGGGCTTCCCGACTAAGGGCGCGAAGACTCGTGGTAATAAGCGTACCGACAAAATGATCGTCCGTCGTCGCAAGTAAATAGAGGGATACGACAGTGCCACGTTCTCTGAAAAAAGGTCCTTTTATTGATCTTCACCTACTGAAGAAGATCGAAGTGGCGGCGGAAAAGAACGATCGCAAACCAGTGAAAACCTGGTCGCGTCGTTCGATGATCCTGCCACAAATGGTCGGTTTGACCATTGCAGTGCATAACGGTCGTCAACATGTTCCAGTTCTCGTGAACGAAGACATGGTCGGCCACAAACTGGGCGAGTTTGCCGGTACCCGCACATATCGTGGGCACGTGGCAGACAAGAAAGCCAAGCGTTAAGGGGTAAGGAACGATGGAAGTAGCCGCTAAGTTGTCGGGCGCTCGAATCTCCGCCCAGAAAGCCCGCTTGGTCGCCGACCAGATCCGCGGGAAGAAGGTGGGCGAAGCGCTCAACCTGTTGGCTTTCAGCAGTAAGAAAGCCGCCGAGATCATGAAGAAAGTGCTGGAGTCGGCCGTAGCCAACGCCGAGCATAACGAAGGCGCAGACGTTGATGACCTTAAAGTCAGCACCGTTTTCGTCAACGAAGGGCGTTCGCTGAAGCGAATCATGCCACGTGCCAAAGGCCGTGCTGATCGCATCGTCAAGCGGTCTTGCCATATCACTGTCAAGGTTGCTGACAAGTAACGGAGTCGAAGAGATGGGTCAGAAAGTACATCCCATTGGCATTCGCCTGGGAATCGTCAAGGAGCACACCTCCGTCTGGTACGCAGACGGTCGGACTTATGCGGACTATTTGTTCGCTGATCTGAAGGTGCGTGAGTATCTCCAAGACAAACTAAAAAGCGCGTCCGTAAGCCGTATCGATATCCATCGTCCGGCTCAAACTGCACGTATCACCATCCACACCGCTCGTCCAGGTATCGTTATCGGGAAGAAAGGTGAAGATGTTGAGAAACTGCGTCAGGACCTGACCAAACAAATGGGTGTGCCTGTGCACATCAATATCGAAGAAATCCGCAAGCCGGAACTCGACGGTATGTTGGTTGCGCAGAGCGTAGCTCAGCAGCTGGAGCGTCGCGTAATGTTCCGTCGCGCTATGAAGCGCGCTGTACAGAACGCCATGCGCATTGGTGCCAAAGGCATCAAAATCCAAGTGAGCGGTCGTCTCGGCGGTGCTGAAATCGCACGTACTGAATGGTATCGCGAAGGTCGTGTGCCACTGCACACCCTGCGTGCCGACATCGACTATGCCAACTACGAAGCTCACACCACTTACGGTGTGATCGGTGTAAAGGTTTGGATCTTCAAGGGCGAAGTAATTGGTGGTCGCCAAGAAGAACTGAAACCACAAGCACCAGCGCCTCGTAAAAAAGCTGCTAAGTAAGGGGTACGCCAAATGTTGCAACCAAAGCGTACGAAGTTCCGCAAGCAGATGACAGGCCACAACCGTGGTCTGGCTCAGCGCGGTAGCAAAGTCAGCTTCGGCGAATATGCGCTGAAGTCTGTAGCTCGTGGTCGTCTCACCGCTCGTCAGATCGAGTCAGCGCGTCGTGCACTGACCCGTCACGTTAAACGTGGCGGCAAGATCTGGATCCGTGTATTCCCGGACAAGCCTATTTCCAAAAAGCCCCTCGAAGTTCGGATGGGTAAAGGTAAGGGTAGTGTGGAGTACTGGGTTGCCCAGATTCAGCCAGGCAAAGTCCTGTATGAAATCGAGGGCGTTTCTGAAGAGCTGGCGCGTGAGGCTTTTGCCCTGGCTGCTGCAAAGCTGCCGCTCGCCACCGCTTTTGTTAAACGGACGGTGATGTGATGAAAGCGAACGAACTTCGTGAAAAAGACGCGCCGCAGCTTAACGAGCAACTGCTCGGCCTGCTGCGCGACCAGTTCAATCTGCGTATGCAGAAAGCAACTGGCCAGTTGGGGCAGTCTCACCTGCTCCGGCAAGTTAAGCGTGACATCGCTCGCGTGAAGACTGTGCTCAAACAGCAGGCAGGTAAGTAATCATGGCTGAAGCCGAAAAAACCGTCCGTACGCTGACTGGCCGTGTTGTCAGCGACAAAATGGACAAGACCATCACCGTTCTGATCGAGCGTCGCGTAAAGCACCCGATCTACGGTAAATACGTTAAGCGTTCGACTAAGCTGCACGCGCACGACGAAACCAATCAGTGCCACATCGGCGACAAAGTCACTATTCGTGAAACTCGTCCTTTGGCCAAGACCAAGTCTTGGGCGCTGGTTGATGTTCTCGAACGCGCTGTGGAAGTCTAAGGACTAGGGGTCGGAGAAATTATATGATTCAGACTCAATCCATGCTCGATGTGGCCGATAACAGCGGCGCACGCCGCGTTATGTGCATCAAGGTGCTGGGTGGCTCCCATCGTCGTTACGCTGGTATCGGTGACATCATCAAAGTTACCGTGAAGGAAGCAATTCCTCGCGGTAAAGTGAAAAAAGGCCAAGTGATGACTGCTGTTGTAGTCCGCACTCGTCACGGCGTACGTCGTGCTGATGGCTCCATTATCCGCTTTGATGGCAACGCTGCTGTTCTTCTGAACAACAAGCAAGAGCCGATCGGCACCCGTATCTTTGGGCCAGTGACCCGTGAACTTCGTACTGAGAAGTTCATGAAGATCGTCTCGCTCGCCCCAGAAGTGCTGTAAGGAGATCCGACATGCAAAAGATTCGTCGTGACGACGAGATCATCGTGATCGCCGGCAAAGACAAAGGTAAGCGCGGTAAGGTGCTTAAGGTTCTCGCTAATAACCGTCTGGTTATCGGCGGTCTGAACCTGGTAAAGCGTCATACCAAGCCTAACCCGATGTCGGGCGTGCAAGGCGGTATCGTCGAAAAAGAAGCTCCACTGGACGCTTCTAACGTCGCCATTTTCAACGGCGAAACCAACAAGGCTGATCGCGTTGGTTTCAAAGTAGAAGACGGCAAGAAAATTCGTGTCTTCAAGTCGACCCAAAAAGCGGTTGATGCTTGAACACTGCTAGGTAGATAAGACCATGGCACGACTAAAAGAGATTTACTGGAAGGAAATCGCACCGAAACTTAAGGAAGAACTTAAGCTTTCGAACGTGATGGAAGTTCCACGCGTTACAAAAATCACCCTGAACATGGGTCTGGGCGAAGCGGTCGGTGACAAAAAAGTCATCGAGCACGCTGTTGCCGACCTGGAAAAGATCACCGGTCAGAAAGTCGTTGTGACTTACGCTCGGAAATCCATCGCTGGCTTTAAAGTCCGTGAAGGTTGGCCGATCGGCGTCAAAGTGACCCTGCGCCGTGAGCGTATGTACGAGTTCCTGGATCGTCTGCTGTCGATCTCCCTGCCTCGGGTTCGCGACTTCCGCGGCCTGAATGCCAAGTCCTTCGATGGTCGTGGTAACTACAGCATGGGCGTTAAAGAGCAGATCATCTTCCCGGAAATCGACTACGACAAGATCGATGCTCTCCGCGGTCTGGACATTACCCTGACCACCACTGCCAAGAACGATGATGAAGGTCGCGCCCTGTTGCGTGCTTTCAAATTCCCGTTCCGCAACTGATTGGAGTAGGAAAATGGCCAAGATGAGCATGAAAAACCGCGAGCTGAAGCGTCAGCTCACGGTTGCCAAGTACGCCAAAAAGCGTGCAGCACTGAAAGCTATCATCGTTGATCTGAACGCAAGTCCAGAAGCACGTTGGGAAGCTACAGTCGCTCTGCAGAAGCAGCCACGTGACGCAAGCGCTTCGCGCATGCGTAACCGCTGCCGCCTGACCGGTCGTCCACACGGCGTTTACCGCAAGTTCGGCCTTGGCCGTAACAAGCTGCGTGAAGCTGCAATGCGTGGTGACGTACCTGGTCTGGTTAAAGCCAGCTGGTAAGCACTGTCAAAGTCTCGGCGTCCAGGCTCGCAAGATCCTGACCGCCGGTGACCTTGAACTTGAATCAAGCCCCTTTTGGGGCTTGATTCATTTGTGGGGTGTGTCTAGAATACCCGGCTCGCCTGAGCCCGTGCTTTTTTCGCATGGATGGCTCGGCGACACGTAGTAGCCGCAAGGCTAATTTTTTGTGTATTAGGAGCGTCTAGCCCATGAGTATGCAGGACCCGTTAGCGGACATGCTAACTCGAATCCGTAATGCCCAGATGGCTGAAAAGTCCGTCGTAAGCATGCCATCTTCTACTTTGAAGGTAGCTGTTGCCAAAGTCCTGAAGGACGAAGGTTACATTGCGGGTTATCAGATCAGCAGCGAAATCAAGCCACTGCTGTCTATCGAGCTGAAATATTTCGAAGGCCGTCCGGTCATCGAAGAAGTGAAGCGCGTTAGCCGTCCAGGCCTGCGTCAGTACAAGTCCGTCGATGATCTGCCGAAAGTTCGTGGCGGTCTCGGTGTGTCTATCGTCTCCACCAACAAAGGTGTGATGACGGATCGTGCTGCGCGCGCTGCCGGTGTCGGCGGCGAAGTTCTTTGCACTGTGTTCTAAGGGGGGATAAGCATGTCACGCGTCGCTAAGAACCCCGTTAAGCTGCCAGCCGGTGTCGAAGTCAAATTCGCAGGCCAACAGCTTTCGGTGAAGGGTGCCAAGGGCACTCTCGAACTGAACATCCATTCGTCCGTTGAGATTGTTGAAGAAGCCGGTGAGCTGCGTTTTGCTGCTCGCAATGGCGATCAACAGACTCGCGCAATGGCTGGTACCACTCGTGCGTTGGTAAACAACATGGTCCAAGGCGTAAGCCAAGGCTTCGAGCGCAAGCTCCAGCTGGTCGGTGTTGGTTACAAAGCGCAAGCAAAAGGCACAGTGCTGAACCTGGCTCTTGGCTTCTCGCACCCAGTGGATTATGAACTGCCGGAAGGCATCACCGCTGAGACTCCTAGCCAGACCGATATCCTGATCAAGGGCATCGATAAGCAGCTGGTAGGTCAAGTGGCCGCCGAGATCCGCGACTTCCGTCCACCAGAGCCGTACAAAGGCAAAGGTGTGCGCTACGCGGACGAAGTCGTCCGTCGTAAAGAAGCCAAGAAGAAGTAGGGCATAGCAAATGACCGACAAAAAAGTTACTCGACTGCGTCGCGCTCGCAAAGCACGCCTGAAAATGCACGAACTCGAAGTCGTGCGTCTCTGCGTGTTCCGCTCGTCGCAGCACATCTACGCCCAGGTCATTTCGGCCGACGGCAACAAAGTCCTGGCATCTGCCTCGACTTTGGATAAAGAACTGCGTGATGGCGCCACTGGCAACATCGACGCGGCCACTAAGGTTGGCCAGCTGGTCGCTACGCGTGCAAAAGCCGCTGGCGTCTCGCAGGTGGCTTTCGACCGCTCTGGCTTCAAGTATCACGGCCGCGTCAAGGCGCTGGCTGATGCTGCTCGTGAAGCTGGGCTGGAGTTCTAAGTTATGTCAAATAACGACCAAAAGCGCGACGAAGGCTACATTGAGAAGCTGGTTCAAGTTAACCGCGTAGCCAAAACCGTTAAAGGCGGCCGTATCTTCACTTTCACCGCGTTGACCGTGGTTGGTGATGGTAAAGGGCGTGTTGGCTTCGGCCGTGGCAAGTCACGTGAAGTGCCTGCTGCGATCCAGAAGGCAATGGAAGCTGCTCGCCGCAACATGATCCAAGTTGATCTGAACGGCACCACGCTGCAGTACGCAATGAAGTCCGGTCACGGCGCTTCGAAGGTGTACATGCAGCCTGCTTCTGAAGGTACCGGTATCATCGCTGGCGGCGCTATGCGTGCTGTCCTCGAGGTTGCTGGCGTTCAGAACGTTCTGGCCAAGTGCTACGGCTCGACTAACCCGGTAAACGTGGTTCACGCCACTTTCAAAGGTTTGAAGGCCATGCAGTCTCCTGAATCCATTGCCGCCAAGCGTGGCAAAAGCGTCAAGGAGATCTTCTGATCATGGCTACCGTTAAAGTTACGCTGATCAAAAGCATGACCGGCCGCATCCCTAACCACAAACTGTGCGTTAAGGGTCTGGGTCTGCGTCGCATCGGTCACACTGTAGAAGTACTTGATACTCCCGAGAATCGCGGGATGATCAACAAGGCTTACTACATGCTGCGTGTCGAGGGTTAATCGATGAAACTCAATGATCTGAGTCCAGCGCCGGGTTCCCGTCGCGAAAAGCATCGTCCGGGCCGTGGTATCGGTAGTGGTTTGGGCAAGACCGGTGGCCGTGGCCACAAAGGTCAGTCCTCCCGCTCCGGTGGCACCATCGCTCCAGGCTTTGAAGGCGGTCAACAGCCGCTGCATCGTCGCCTGCCGAAGTTCGGTTTCGTTTCCCTGAAGGCCATGGACCGCGCAGAAGTGCGTCTGTCCGAGCTGGCTAAAGTGGAAGGCGACATCGTCTCCGTGCAGTCCCTGAAAGATGCCAACGTGATCAACGTCAACGTACAGCGTGTGAAAATCATGCTGTCCGGCGAAGTTACTCGCGCTGTCACCATCGGAAAGGGAATCGGCGCCACCAAAGGTGCGCGTGCGGCTATCGAAGCAGCTGGCGGCAAGTTCGAGGAATAAATGGCTAAGCAAGGTGCTCTCTCTGCGCTCGGCAAAGGCGGTATGTCTGAACTCTGGGCTCGTCTGCGTTTTCTGTTCCTGGCGATTATCGTCTACCGAATAGGCGCACACATCCCGGTTCCAGGTATCAACCCGGACCGACTCGCGGACCTGTTTCGACAGAATGAGGGGACCATTCTTAGCTTGTTCAACATGTTTTCCGGCGGCGCGCTGGAACGGATGAGCATCTTTGCACTGGGGATCATGCCGTACATTTCGGCATCGATCATCATGCAACTGATGTCCGCCGTCAGCCCGCAACTGGAGCAGTTGAAGAAGGAAGGTGAATCTGGGCGTCGCAAGATCGCCCAGTACACCCGCTACGGCACTGTCGTCCTCGCTCTTGTTCAGGCCATTGGCATGTCCATTGGTCTGGCGGGGCAGGGCGTATCGTTCACTGGTGACTTTGGCTTCCATTTCGTCGCGGTATCCACTTTTGTGGCTGGTGCGATGTTCATGATGTGGCTGGGTGAGCAGATTACTGAGCGTGGTGTTGGCAACGGTATCTCGATGTTGATTTTCGCAGGTATCGTCGCCGGTCTTCCGAGAGCGATCGGGCAGTCTTTCGAGTCTGCGCGTCAGGGTGATATCAACATTTTCGCCCTGGTTGCCATCGGTTTGCTGGCAGTAGCGATTATCGGTTTCGTGGTGTTCATTGAGCGTGGTCAGCGTCGTATTGCTGTTCACTACGCCAAGCGCCAGCAGGGCCGCAAGGTCTTCGCTGCGCAGACCAGCCACTTGCCGCTGAAGGTGAACATGGCCGGTGTTATTCCGGCTATTTTCGCGAGCAGCATCTTGCTGTTCCCGGCTTCGTTGGGTACCTGGTTCGGCCAGTCCGAAGGTTTGGGCTGGTTGCAGGACATCTCGCAGTCGATCGCTCCTGGTCAGCCGTTGAATATTCTGCTGTTTAGTGCAGGGATTATTTTCTTCTGCTTCTTCTATACGGCGTTGATGTTCAATCCGAAAGACGTAGCGGAAAACCTGAAGAAGTCCGGTGCCTTTATTCCGGGCATCCGTCCAGGCGAGCAGTCGGCGCGCTACATTGATGGCGTTCTGACCCGTTTGACCCTGTTCGGTGCTCTATATATGACGGCCGTGTGCCTGTTGCCCCAGTTCCTGGTGGTTGCAGCAAACGTTCCGTTCTACCTTGGCGGGACCTCGTTGCTGATCGTCGTCGTGGTTGTGATGGACTTCATGTCCCAAGTACAATCGCACCTCGTTTCGCACCAGTACGAATCCCTGATGAAGAAAGCCAACCTGAAGGGCTACGGCAGCGGCATGTTGCGCTGAGTACCCCATAAGGTTCGAGGAGTTGGTGATGAAAGTTCGTGCATCGGTGAAAAAGCTGTGCCGTAACTGCAAGATTATTCGCCGCGAAGGTGTTGTTCGAGTAATTTGCAGCGCGGAACCGCGTCACAAACAGCGCCAAGGCTGAGTGTGATCCGCTTGAAGCCCGGCAGCTAGTGCGCTGCCGGGTTGATTATTTGTTATTACAGCGATATTATCTCGCGCCCTATTTCTTGGCTTCCGGGGCGTAGGTAGCTGTCAATTGGAGTCCCACTGAATGGCCCGTATTGCAGGCGTTAACATTCCAGATAACAAGCACACTGTTATCTCGCTGACCTACATCTATGGTGTTGGTCGCACAACTGCACAGAAAATTTGTGCAGTGACTGGGGTAAACCCAGCCGCAAAGATCAAGGATCTGAGCGACGAGCAGATTGAACAGCTGCGTGGCGAAGTGGCGAAGTTCACCACTGAAGGTGACCTGCGTCGCGAAATCAACATGAAAATCAAGCGTTTGATGGACCTCGGTTGCTATCGCGGTCTGCGTCATCGTCGTGGTCTTCCAGTACGCGGTCAGCGTACCAAGACTAACGCGCGTACCCGTAAAGGTCCGCGTAAGCCGATCCGCAAGTAATCGCCCCAGCGAATCGACAGGAAAATTATCATGGCAAAACCTGCTGCTCGTCCTCGTAAAAAAGTTAAAAAGACAGTGGTTGATGGCATCGCCCACATCCATGCTTCTTTTAACAACACAATCGTGACCATCACCGACCGTCAAGGTAACGCGCTTTCTTGGGCTACCTCCGGTGGTTCGGGTTTCCGCGGTTCCCGCAAGTCCACCCCGTTTGCTGCTCAAGTAGCTGCTGAACGTGCTGGTCAAGCTGCGCTGGAATACGGCCTGAAAAACCTCGACGTTAACGTCAAAGGTCCAGGTCCAGGTCGTGAGTCTGCTGTCCGTGCTTTGAACGGCTGTGGCTATAAGATCGCCAGCATCACCGACGTGACGCCAATCCCGCACAACGGGTGCCGTCCGCCGAAGAAGCGCCGCGTGTAATCCAGGAGATTGTAAAGAATGGCTCGTTACATTGGTCCAAAATGCAAACTCGCTCGTCGCGAAGGCACCGATCTCTTCCTGAAGAGCGGCGTGCGCGCGATCGAATCGAAGTGCAACATTGAAGCAGCACCTGGTATCCACGGCCAACGCCGCGGTCGCCAGTCCGATTACGGCACCCAACTGCGTGAAAAGCAGAAGGTCCGTCGTATCTACGGCGTTCTCGAGCGTCAATTCAGCGGCTACTACAAAGAAGCTGCTGGCAAGAAAGGTGCAACCGGCGAAAACCTGTTGCAACTGCTCGAATGCCGTCTGGACAACGTTGTATACCGTATGGGTTTTGGCTCTACTCGTGCCGAATCCCGTCAGCTGGTATCGCACAAATCCGTCAGCGTTAACGGTCAGACCGTAAACGTGCCGTCGTACCAGGTTCGTGCTGGTGACGTGGTCGCGATTCGCGAGAAAGCAAAGAACCAACTTCGCATTGTCCAAGCTCTCGATCTGTGTGCCCAACGTGGCCGCGTAGAATGGGTAGAAGTAGACACTGAGAAGAAGTCGGGCGTTTTCAAGAACGTTCCAGCTCGCAGTGATCTGTCCGCCGACATCAACGAAAGCCTGATTGTCGAGCTCTACTCCAAGTAAGGGCTAGAAAATAGGTGCATCCATGCAGATTTCGGTAAATGAGTTCCTGACACCCCGCCATATTGATGTGCAGGTTGTCAGTCCAACCCGCGCCAAGATCACTCTCGAGCCTCTCGAGCGTGGTTTTGGCCACACCCTGGGCAACGCGCTGCGCCGCATCCTGTTGTCCTCAATGCCCGGCTGTGCAGTAGTCGAGGCCGAGATTGACGGTGTGCTCCACGAGTACAGCGCCATCGAAGGTGTACAGGAAGACGTAATTGAAATCCTGTTGAACCTTAAAGGTCTGGCTATCAAGCTGCACGGCCGTGACGAAGTTACGCTGACCTTGTCGAAGAAGGGTTCGGGGGTGGTTACCGCTGCCGATATTCAGCTGGATCATGATGTCGAGATCGTTAACCCCGATCACGTAATCGCTAACCTGGCGTCTAACGGCGCCTTGAACATGAAGCTCACCGTAGCTCGTGGTCGTGGTTATGAACCGGCAGACTCGCGTCAGAGCGATGAAGACGAAAGCCGCAGCATCGGTCGCTTGCAGCTTGACTCTTCGTTCAGCCCGGTTCGCCGTATCGCATACGTGGTGGAAAACGCCCGTGTCGAGCAGCGTACTAACCTGGACAAGCTGGTTATTGATCTGGAAACCAACGGTACCCTGGATCCTGAAGAGGCTATCCGCCGTGCTGCAACCATTCTGCAACAGCAGTTGGCTGCGTTCGTCGACCTCAAAGGTGACAGCGAACCAGTGGTAATCGAGCAGGAAGACGAGATCGATCCGATCCTGCTTCGCCCGGTTGACGATCTGGAACTGACTGTACGTTCGGCTAACTGCCTTAAGGCGGAAAACATCTACTACATCGGTGACCTGATTCAGCGTACCGAAGTAGAGCTGTTGAAGACTCCGAACCTTGGCAAGAAATCCTTGACTGAAATCAAGGACGTTCTGGCCTCCCGCGGTCTGTCCCTCGGCATGCGCCTCGACAACTGGCCGCCTGCAAGTCTTAAGAAGGACGACAAGGCGACTGCCTGATCGTCGTAATCACCGAACGTTGTGTTTGGTAAGGAATGAACCATGCGTCATCGTAAAAGTGGTCGTCACCTGAGCCGCACTAGCTCGCACCGCAAGGCCATGTTTCAAAACATGGCAGTGTCGCTGTTCGAGCACGAGCTGATCAAAACTACACTGCCGAAAGCTAAAGAACTGCGTCGCGTTGCTGAGCCGCTGATCACTTTGGCCAAGACAGACAGCCTGGCTAACCGCCGTCTGGCTTTCGACCGTACTCGTTCGAAAGCTATCGTTGGTAAGCTCTTCAACGACCTGGGCAAGCGTTACGCTACCCGTGAGGGTGGCTACCTGCGCATCCTCAAGTGCGGCTTCCGCACTGGCGACAACGCGCCTATGGCGTACGTCGAGTTGGTTGATCGTCCTGCCGGTGGTGAAGCTGTATCCGCTGAGTAAGACGTCAGTCTGAAACGAAAAACCGGGCCTTGTGCCCGGTTTTTTGTGCGCGCTCGAAAAGCCTTGGCCGTCGCCGTCATGCTAAGGATTAGTATTTTCTATCGGTGCAGGCGATTTAATAAATTTGATGGCGTCGTGTTCCTGGTCGATACTCCGAGTCAGCCGATTAGCCGGCCGTTCAAGACCGACAAAGGATGAGATCGCATGAGCCAAAGTAAAACGCTTACCACCGCCAGTGGCGCTCCTGTCGCCGACAACCAGAATTCCCGTTCCGCTGGCCCTCGTGGCCCGCTGCTGCTCGACGACTTCCACCTGATCGAGAAGCTTGCGCACTTCAACCGTGAAAACATCCCTGAGCGCCGTGTACACGCCAAAGGCTCGGGTGCTTACGGTACGTTCACTGTAACGCGTGACATCACCGGGTACAGCAGCGCCAAGCTGTTTGAGTCCATCGGCAAGCAAACCCCAACCTTCCTGCGGTTTTCCACCGTCGGCGGTGAGCGCGGTTCGGCCGACACCGAGCGCGATCCACGCGGATTCGCCCTGAAGTTCTATACCGAGGAAGGTAACTGGGACATTGTCGGCAACAACACGCCGGTATTTTTCATTCGTGACCCACTCAAATTTCCGGATTTTATCCACACCCAAAAGCGCCTGCCGCAAAGCAACCTGAAAAGTGCGCAGATGATGTGGGACTTCTGGTCGCATTCACCTGAGGCGTTGCACCAGGTCACCATTCTGTTCTCGGACCGCGGCATTCCCGACGGTTACCGTCACATGCACGGCTTTGGTAGCCACACCTACAGCCTGATCAACGCCAATGGCGAGCGGCACTGGGTGAAATGGCACTACAAGACCCAGCAAGGGATCAAAAACCTGGCCCCGGCAGATGCGGCACGCCTGGCCGGTACCGATCCGGATTACGCACAGCGTGACCTGTTCGAGGCGATCGAACGTGGTGATTTTCCGAAATGGCGCGTGTGCATTCAGATCATGACCGAGGCTCAAGCCGCGGCGCACCATGAGAACCCTTTCGACGTGACCAAGACCTGGTCGCAGAAACAATTTCCGCTGATCGAAGTCGGCGAACTGGAACTCAACCGCAATCCGCTGAATTACTTCGCAGAAGTGGAACAGGCTGCGTTCGGTCCGAGCAACATGGTACCCGGCGTCGGGCTGTCGCCAGACCGCATGCTGCAAGGTCGGGTGTTCGCTTACGCGGATGCTCACCGCTACCGTATCGGCACCAACCACCAGCAACTGCCGGTGAACGCGCCTCGCAGTCCGGTGAACAGCTACCAGCGTGATGGGTCGATGGCGTTCGGCGCCAATGGCGGTGCGGCACCTAACTATGAGCCAAACAGCTACGTCGAGTCGCCGAAACAGGCTCCTCGTTATGCCGAGCCTGCCTTGGCGCTGAGCGGCGCGGCGGATCGCTACGATCACCGCGAAGATACCGACTACTACAGCCACGCCGGCGCACTGTTTCGGTTGATGAGCGCTGAGCAGAAAAACCTGCTGGTCAACAACATCGCCGGTGCAATGGCCGGGGTTTCCGGTGATGTGATTGACCGTCAATTGCAGCATTTCTTCAGGGCCGATCAGGCGTATGGAGAAGCAATCGCAAAGGTATTGGGCGTACAGCTTAACGAAGTCTAAACGAGAAGCAGAACCGCCCTCATTTGGGCGGTTTTTGCGTTATTTAAGCTGCTTTTCTCAGAATATCTTCGCTTTTATAGCGCGAAGTGAGTGACCTTGCGCCGAGGTTGGTTCAAACTACAGACTTTAAAGCAGGGAGATGTAGGGCGATGCAAGGCCACCCAGACGTAATCGATTACCTCAACACGTTGCTGACCGGCGAGCTGGCGGCGCGTGATCAATATTTCATCCATTCGCGGATGTACGAGGACTGGGGTTTCACCGAGCTCTACGAACGTATCAATCACGAGATGGAAGAAGAAGCCGGACACGCTGATGCCCTGATGCGCCGGATTCTGATGCTCGAAGGCACACCGCGTATGCGTCCGGACGACCTTGATGTTGGCACCACTGTGCCTGACATGCTCGCTGCTGACCTGCGCCTGGAATACAAAGTCCGCGCCGCGCTCTGCAAGGGCATCAAACTCTGCGAGCAGCATAAGGACTATGTCAGCCGCGAGATGCTGCGGGTTCAATTGCATGACACCGAAGAAGACCACACCTATTGGCTTGAAAAGCAGATGGGTCTGATCAAGTTGATCGGGCTGGAGAATTACCTGCAATCGCAGTTCTGATGCTGCGGAACTGTAGGAGCCCGGCTTGCCGGCGAAGGCGTCCATGAGACCGCTATCGCCAGCAAGCTTGGCTCCCACAGGTTCTTAACAAAAAGCCCCTGTCACCGACAACGTGACAGGGGCTTTTTCATGGGCCGGATTCAGGCCCGATCCCGCTCCAACAACGGCTTGAGGTAGAACCCGGTGTGAGACTGCTTCATCTCCGACACTTCTTCCGGCGTGCCGACAGCAATGATCTGCCCGCCCTTGGAACCGCCTTCCGGCCCCAGATCCACCAACCAGTCGGCCGTTTTGATCACGTCGAGGTTGTGCTCGATGACCACCACGGTATTACCGTGGTCGCGCAGACGATGCAGGACGTCGAGCAGTTGTTGGATATCCGCGAAATGCAGGCCGGTGGTCGGCTCATCGAGGATGTACAACGTCTTGCCGGTGTCGCGTTTGGACAGTTCGCGGGACAGTTTCACCCGCTGGGCTTCACCCCCCGACAACGTGGTCGCCGATTGCCCCAGCTTGATGTACGACAGGCCCACATCCATCAGCGTCTGAAGCTTGCGCGCCAACGCCGGAACCGCGTCGAAGAACACTCGAGCTTCCTCGATGGTCATCTCCAGGGTTTCGTGAATGTTCTTGCCCTTGTACTTGATCTCCAGCGTTTCGCGGTTGTAGCGCTTGCTTTTGCAGACGTCGCACGGGACATAGATGTCCGGCAGGAAGTGCATCTCTACCTTGATCAGGCCATCGCCCTGGCAGGCCTCGCAGCGCCCGCCCTTCACGTTGAAGGAGAAACGTCCTGGACCATAGCCACGCGAGCGGGACTCCGGCACGCCGGCGAACAGTTCGCGAATCGGCGTGAACAGCCCGGTATAGGTCGCCGGGTTGGAGCGCGGCGTACGCCCGATCGGGCTCTGGTCGATGTCGACCACCTTGTCCAGATGTTCCAGGCCCTTGATGCTGTCGTGGGCGGCAGCCTCCAGGGTCGTGGCACCGTTGAGGGCCGTGGCGCTCAACGGAAACAGGGTGTTGTTGATCAGCGTCGACTTGCCCGAACCGGACACGCCGGTCACGCAGGTGAGCAGGCCGATCGGGATGTCCAGGTCGACATCGCGCAAGTTATTGCCGCGTGCGCCCTTGAGCGACAGCGACAACTTTTTATTGCGCGGAGTGCGTTTGGCTGGAACGGCGATCTTTACCCGTCCCGACAAATACTTGCCCGTCAGCGAGTCAGGGTGAGCCATGACCTCGGCCGGCGTGCCTTCGGCGACGATATGCCCGCCATGCACGCCAGCGCCCGGGCCAATGTCGACCACGTAATCGGCCAGACGAATCGCATCTTCGTCGTGCTCGACCACGATCACCGTGTTGCCGATATCCCGAAGGTGCTTGAGCGTGCCGAGCAACCGGTCATTGTCGCGCTGGTGCAGGCCAATCGATGGCTCGTCGAGGATGTACAGAACCCCCACCAGGCCGGCACCAATCTGGCTGGCCAGACGAATCCGCTGGGCCTCACCGCCAGACAGCGTATCCGCACTGCGATCCAGCGACAGATAATCAAGACCCACGTTGACCAGGAACTGCAGGCGCTCGCGGATTTCCTTGAGAATCTTGTCGGCAATCTCACCGCGGCGGCCAGTCAGCTTCAGCCCGCCAAAATATTCGCAAGCATCGCCAATCGGCAGATTGGTCACCGCCGGCAGCGTTTTCTCGCCGACCCAAACGTGCCGCGCTTCGCGACGCAGACGAGTACCACGGCAATCAGGGCAAGGCTGGGTGCTGAGGAACTTGGCCAATTCCTCACGGACCGAGGCCGACTCGGTTTCGCGGTAGCGACGCTCGAGGTTCGGCACGATGCCTTCGAACGGGTGCGAGCGTTTGACGATATCGCCACGGTCGTTCAAGTATTTGAAGTCGACGTTCTGCGAGCCACTGCCATGCAGGATGAATTTCTGCTGATCGGCCGGCAGTTCGTTGAACGGCACTTCCAGGCTGAACTTGTAGTGCGAGGCCAGCGACCCGAGCATCTGGAAGTAATACACGTTGCGCCGGTCCCAGCCGCGTATCGCGCCCTCGGCCAGGGTCAGTTCGCCATTGACCAGGCGCTTGATGTCGAAGAACTGCTTTACGCCCAGGCCATCGCAGGTCGGGCACGCACGGCCGGGTTGTTGAAAGAGAACAGCTTGGGTTCGAGCTCGCTGATGGCGTGGCCGCAGATCGGGCAGGCGAAGCGCGCGGAGAAGATGATCTCTTCACCCGGCTCGTCGTCCATCGGCGCCACCAGAGCGATGCCGTCCGCCAGCTTCAGCGCGGTCTCGAACGACTCGGCCAGACGCTGTTGCAGATCGGGGCGCACTTTGAAGCGGTCGACCACCACATCGATCGAATGCTTCTTCTGTTTGTCCAGCTTCGGCAGCTCGTCCAGCTCGCACAGCCTGCCGTTGACCCGGGCCCGAACGAAGCCTTGTGCGCGCAGCTCTTCGAAAACCGACAGGTGTTCGCCTTTACGCTCGCGGATCACCGGGGCCAGCAGCATCAGCTTGCTGCCCTCCGGTTGCGCGAGGACCAGGTCGACCATCTGGCTGACGGTCTGGGCTTCCAGCGGAATGTCGTGATCCGGGCAGCGCGGAATACCTACGCGAGCGTAGAGCAGGCGCAGGTAGTCGTAGATCTCAGTGATGGTGCCGACCGTCGAACGCGGGTTGTGCGAAGTCGATTTCTGTTCGATGGAAATGGCTGGCGACAAACCTTCGATGGTGTCGACGTCAGGTTTTTCCATCATCGACAGGAACTGCCGGGCGTAGGCCGACAGCGATTCGACGTAGCGGCGCTGCCCTTCGGCGTACAGCGTGTCGAATGCCAAGGAAGATTTGCCGGATCCGGACAGTCCGGTGATAACGATCAGTTTGTCCCGTGGCAGGGTCAGGTCGATGTTCTTCAGGTTGTGGGTTCGGGCCCCACGAATCAGGATCTTGTCCAAAATGGCCTCGCTTGGCGGGCGTCGAAAACGTAGGAGTATACGGCCAAATACTGGATGGATGCACACTGTCAAACGAGCGGATTGTTGCCTTACATGAAGAGTCTGTCAGCGAAGCGCGTCAAAGCGTCGCGATATACCCCGTCAATCGATGGGACTGGTAGAATCGCCGCCGGTTCACATGAGGTTTTTCCATGCACGATCCCCACAGCGAACGCATGAGTGGCAGTGAGACACGCGCAGCAAGCGGTCTGGCCCTGGTGTTCGCGTTCCGTATGCTTGGCATGTTCATGGTGTTGCCGGTACTGGCGACCTATGGCATGGATCTGGCGGGAGCGACCCCGGCCCTCATCGGGCTGGCGATCGGCGCTTACGGCCTGACCCAGGCGATTTTTCAGATTCCTTTCGGTTTCATATCCGATCGCATCGGCCGCCGCCCGGTGATTTACCTGGGACTGATCGTCTTCGCCCTCGGCAGCGTCCTGGCGGCCAATGCCGATTCGATCTGGGGCGTGATTGCCGGACGCATCCTGCAAGGTGCCGGGGCGATTTCAGCGGCGGTGATGGCGCTGTTGTCGGACCTGACCCGCGAACAGCACCGGACCAAGGCCATGGCCATGATCGGCATGACTATCGGTCTGTCGTTCGCTGTCGCCATGGTGGTGGGGCCGCTGCTGACGCGCGCTTTCGGTCTGTCCGGGCTGTTCCTGGCCACGGGCGGCATGGCGCTGTTCGGCATTCTGGTCGTGATGTTCATGGTGCCGCGCTCCACCGGACCGTTGCAGCATCGCGAGTCCGGCGTCGCGCGTCAGGCGCTGCTGCCGACGCTCAAGCACCCGGACCTGCTGCGCCTGGACCTGGGCATTTTTGTGTTGCACGCGATGTTGATGTCGAGCTTCGTTGCATTGCCCCTGGCCCTGGTCGAAAAAGCCGGTCTGCCCAAGGAGCAGCACTGGTGGGTGTACCTGACCGCGCTGCTGATTTCGTTCTTCGCCATGATCCCGTTCATCATCTACGGCGAGAAGAAACGCAAAATGAAACGAGTTTTATTGGGCGCAGTGCTGACGCTGATGCTCACTGAGCTATTCTTCTGGCAGTTCGGCGATAGCTTGCGGGCTCTGGTGATCGGGACGGTGGTGTTCTTCACCGCGTTCAACTTGCTGGAAGCTTCATTGCCATCGCTGATCAGCAAGGTTTCACCAGCGGGCGGCAAGGGCACGGCGATGGGGGTTTATTCCACCAGCCAGTTCCTCGGTTCGGCGCTGGGCGGGATCCTCGGCGGCTGGCTGTTCCAGCATGGCGGTTTGTCGGTTGTCTTCCTTGGATGCGCCGGGCTGGCTGCCCTCTGGTTGGCCTTTGCTGTTACCATGCGCGAACCGCCCTACGTCACGAGCCTGCGCTTGCCGCTGTCGCCCGAGGCAATCCGCGAAGCGGGTCTGGTCGAGCGCCTGATGGCCGTCGTAGGGGTAACAGATGCAGTGATAGTCGCGGATGAAGCGGCCATTTACATCAAATTGGACACAGAACTATTGGATCGCACCACCCTCGAGCGTCTGGTGAACAACCCGGCCGCGACAGCGTGCGAAGCCTAGGAGAACGTTATGGCCCGTGGGGTTAACAAAGTCATATTGGTCGGCACTTGCGGCCAGGATCCCGAAGTTCGCTACCTGCCGAACGGTAACGCCGTGACCAACCTGAGTCTGGCGACCAGCGAACAGTGGACCGACAAGCAAACCGGTCAAAAGGTCGAGAAGACCGAATGGCACCGTGTGTCGATGTTCGGCAAGGTGGCGGAAATCGCCGGCGAATACCTGCGTAAAGGTTCGCAGGTTTACATCGAAGGCAAACTGCAGACCCGCGAGTGGGAAAAAGACGGCATCAAGCGTTACACCACTGAAATCGTGGTCGACATGCAAGGCACCATGCAACTGCTGGGCGGCCGTCCACAGCAGGGCGATCAACAAGGCGGGGGCAATAACTACCAGCAGTCCGCTCCGGCCCCACGCCAACAGGCTCCGCGTCCACAGCAGTCGGCACCGCAACAGTCGCGTCCGGCGCCACAGCAGCAGGCCGCTCCGCAGCCGGCTCCGGATTTCGACAGCTTTGATGACGATATCCCGTTCTAGGATACGGGTTGGACTTTCTTGTAAGGTTTAGCCTCGAAACCCCCGATCAGTCCTCTCGACTGGTCGGGGGTTTTCTTTTGCGCACCAGTTGTAGGAGCCGGCTTGCTGGCGATGAACGATACGCGGTTTACCTGATTAACCGCGCTGCCTGGATCGCCAGCAAGCCGGCTCCTACAGGATCGAGGTCAACGGGATGAAGTCGTTACGTTAGCCCGAGCCGTGTGCAGTTTCTTGTAGCTGTCGATCAGGCGCAGGTGTCTATCGAGCCCCTCCAGTTTCATGCTGGTCGGCGTCAAGCCATGGAAGCGCACGCTGCCGTTGACCGATCCGATCGCTGCGTCCATCCGCTCGTTGCCAAACATCCGGCGGAAGTTGGCTTCGTAGTCTTCGAGTTCCAGGTCTTCGTCCAGCTTCATCTCCAGCACCACGTTGACGGCCTGATAGAACAAGCCACGCTCAACCGTGTTGTCGTTGTACTGCAGGAACATTTCCACCGCTTCTTTCGCCTCTTCAACTTGCTGCAAGGCGAGATAAATCAGCAGCTTCAACTCCAGGATCGTCAGCTGGCCCCAGGCGGTATTGTCGTCGAATTCGATGCCGATCAAGCTGGTGATGTCGGTGTAGTCGTCCAGCTCGCTTTCCACCAGGCGCTCGACCAGCGCTTTCAGTTCATCTTCGTCCAGGCGATGCAGGTTCAGGATGTCGGCGCGGAAGAACAGCGCCTTGTTGGTGTTATCCCAGATCAGATCGTCTACCGGGTAAATTTCCGAATAGTCCGGCACCAGGATGCGGCACGCCTTAGCGCCGATATGCTCGTAGACCGCCATGTACACTTGCTTGCCCATGCCTTCGAGAATGCCGAACAAGGTCGCGGCTTCCTCGGCATTCGAGTTTTCACCCTGGCCGGAGAAGTCCCACTCCACGAACTCGTAATCCGACTTCGAGCTGAAGAAGCGCCACGACACCACGCCGCTGGAGTCGATGAAGTGCTCGACGAAGTTATTCGGCTCGGTCACCGCATGGCCTTCAAACGTCGGCTGGGGCAAGTCGTTGAGGCCTTCGAAGCTGCGGCCCTGCAGCAATTCGGTCAGGCTGCGTTCCAGCGCCACTTCCAGGCTCGGGTGAGCACCGAACGAGGCGAACACACCGCCGGTACGCGGGTTCATCAGCGTGACGCACATCACCGGGAACTCACCGCCCAGGGACGCATCCTTCACCAGCACGGGGAACCCCTGTTCTTCCAGCGCCTGAATCCCGGCCAGGATCCCGGGGTATTTCGCCAGCACATTGGCCGGCACATCCGGCAGGGCAAATTCGCCTTCGATGATTTCGCGTTTCACCGCGCGCTCGAAAATCTCCGACAGGCACTGCACCTGGGCTTCGGCCAAGGTGTTACCGGCACTCATGCCGTTGCTCAGGAACAGGTTTTCAACCAGGTTGGACGGGAAATACACCACTTCGCCGTCCGACTGGCGCACGTACGGCAGTGAGCAGATGCCGCGCTCTTCATTGCCCGAGTTGGTATCGATCAGATGGGAACCGCGCAGCTCGCCGTCACGGTTGTAAATCTTCAGGCAGTACTCGTCGAGAATCTCGGCTGGCAGTGCATCTTTGCGCCCAGGCTTGAACCAGCGTTCATCCGGGTAGTGCACAAACGCTGCGTTGGCGATGTCTTCGCCCCAGAACTGGTCGTTGTAGAAGAAGTTGCAGTTGAGTCGCTCGATAAACTCGCCCAACGCCGACGCCAACGCGCCTTCCTTGGTCGCACCCTTGCCGTTGGTAAAGCACATCGGCGAGTGCGCATCGCGGATGTGCAGCGACCAGACATTGGGCACGATATTGCGCCACGAGGCGATTTCAATCTTCATGCCCAGGTCCGCCAGGATGGCCGACATATTGGCGATGGTCTGCTCCAGCGGCAGATCCTTGCCCACGATGTAGGTGCCCGTCTCGGAATTGGCAGCAGGCATCAGCAACGCCTGGGCATCGGCGTCGAGGTTTTCCACCTCTTCGATCACAAACTCAGGCCCGGCTTGCACCACTTTTTTCACGGTGCAACGGTCGATGGAACGCAGGATGCCCTGGCGGTCCTTGTCCGAGATGTCCGCCGGCAGTTCGACCTGGATCTTGAAAATCTGGTTGTAGCGGTTTTCCGGGTCAACAATATTGTTCTGCGACAGGCGGATGTTATCGGTGGGGATATTACGGGTACTGCAGTACAACTTCACAAAGTACGCCGCACACAGTGCCGACGACGCCAGGAAGTAGTCGAACGGACCCGGCGCCGAGCCATCGCCCTTGTAGCGGATAGGTTGATCGGCCACCACCGTGAAGTCATCGAACTTGGCTTCAAGCCGAAGGTTGTCGAGAAAGTTGACCTTGATTTCCATGGGGGATTACCAGAATAACGGGATAGACGATTTGGCCGCCATTATCCGGCTTTTCAGCGGTAAGTCTTGTGGTTGTCTGGTCCTGAGCCAGGTTTACCAAAAGGCCAATAGCGGGCGAGCGCTACTGGCCTTATGGTTTTGAGGGCGTTTTAGCCGTTGGCGGCCAGGAACTCGTCGGTGGACACCACGCTCGCATAGGCAAAACCCAAGGCCGACATGAAGGCCGCGTGTACGTGGGCTGCCGGAACGGTAAGACCGTTGAATTCCAGATCGCGGGACGCACAGGCGTCATGAATGACGGTGACGGTGTAGCCCAGGTCGGCTGCGGCGCGGGTGATGCCGTCGACACACATGTGGCTCATGCTGCCGACCACCACCAGATCCTTGATGCCTTGCTCGTCGAGGATCGATTTCAGTTCGGTTTCGCGGAATGAATTGACGAAGTGCTTGAGCACGACCGGCTCGTCGGCGCGGTTGAGCACCTTGGGGTGCAGCTTCGCGCCTTCAGAGCCGGGGGTGAAGAACGGTGCGTCGTCGGAGGCGAACTCGTGGCGGATGTGCACCACCGAATCACCGGCGTCGCGAAAGGCTTTGAGCAAGCGTACGGCGTTGTCCGCAGCGGCGTCGGCACCGACCAGTGGCCACTTGCCCTGTGGGAAGTAGTCGTTCTGGATATCGACTACGATGAGTGCTTGCCTGGTCATGATTGTTTCCTCGAAGTGTGTCTTGGTGTGGAATGAAGTATTGGGTCTGGCAGGCCGTCCGAGGATTGGCCGCACCGACAATAACAGGGGGAAAACTGACAATGGACGCAGAAAGGGCAATCGTCGAACTGGCGGTGCTGATCTATCCCGGCGCGCAGATGGCCGCGGTGCACGGGCTGACGGACTTGTTCGCCGTGGCGAACCGGATTGCCGCCGAGCACCAGAGCGCGCAGTTGCCGCAGTTGCGGGTCAGCCATTGGCAGGTCGATGGCGAGCAGGTCCCCGAGCGGGTCTATGACAGCCATCCCGTCCTCGACAGCGCATTGGTTGCGGTGTTGATACCGCCGTCGATCGCCGGTTTTTCCGAAGGCCAGGCACCCCGGGCGTTGATCCGCTGGCTTCGTCAGCAACATGCCAATGGCGCGATCCTGGGCGGCGTTTGCGTGGGCTCGATCCTGTTGGCCGAAAGCGGCCTGCTCGACGGTCGTAGCGCCACCACCCACTGGACCTCGGCCAAGACGTTCGCCGAGCGTTATCCGGCGATCAGACTCAAGGCCGATACGCCCATCGTCGATGACGGCGACTTGATTACGACCGCCGGCTTGATGGCCTGGTCCGAGCTGGGCTTGCGTCTTGTGAACCGCCTGCTCGGGCCGAGCATCGCCACCAGTACCGCGCGGTTCCTGGTGGTGGAACACAGCGACGCCGCGAGCGAATGCGGCAGCAATTTTTCACCAATTCTCAGCCATGGCGATGCGTCGATACTCAAGGTTCAGCATTGGCTGCAAAGCACTGGCGCGACCGATGTGTCGCTGACGGCGATGGCCGAGCGGGCAGGGTTGGAAGAGCGCACGTTCCTGCGCCGATTCCGCGCGGCGACGGGTTTGAAACCTACCGAGTACTGCCAGCATCTGCGGGTCGGCAAGGCCCGGGAAATGCTTGAGTTCACCAACGGCACTATCGATCATATCGCCTGGACCGTCGGGTATCAGGATCCTGGGGCGTTTCGGGCGATGTTCAAAAAAATTACCGGGCTGGCGCCGAGTGATTATCGGGCGCGGTTTGGGGTGACATCCAGTGCCGCAACCCGATAGACGCTTCACCCTGAATACTCTGTGGAAGCGTCAGTCGTGCAAAATGCAGGAGTCTTGAAAGGTTTCGTGCAGATTAAAACAGGCTTAGTGCCATCACTTTTCCCACAACTGGCTGATTTAAAAAACGTTCCGTGCCAGCCACCCTTGGCCTGATCTCTGCACCCCTGACACTACATTCATCACGTGCCGATCGAAGGGGGATGCATGACCCCAGCAAACCGCAAGAAACTGGTGGTCGCCCATTCGGTGCACCCCGACGCTCCACTGCACGAAGTCGAAACCAATCGCGCGCTGGCCCGTTGGCTGGCGCACATCCTCGGGCTCAAATTCGGTGGCAGTTACGAACTTGGATCACACCGCGGCCATGACCTTTACCTGTTGCCGACCCAGACCCTGGTCGGCGCCGCGGCCGCCCTGGCGTTGGGCGTGAAAGGGCCGGATGATTTGTGGGGAGGGTATGTCGACCATGACTTCATCTGCACTAAAGCCATCAGCCACGGATTGCGCAGTAAAAATGCCCACGCCCCGCAAGGGTGGTCGTCGCTGTTTTCCGAGCGCGTGCGCAGCGTTGTGCTGGATGGTCTCAGTGTGTTTTCTCTGGACGATGCGCGTCCCGCGGCAGAACACCTGCTCTACACCGGTCCCATTCGCCTCAAGCCCATCCATGCCTGCGCCGGACGCGGTCAGGAAGTGATCAAAAGCCTCGACCAGTTTGATGCGATTCTGGCCCGGCCCGATGCCAGAACGCTGTTCACCGATGGCGTGGTGCTCGAGCAGGATCTGGACAAAGTCATCACCCACAGCGTCGGCCAGAGTTTTATCGGCGGCAAAGTGTTGAGTTATTGCGGTGATCAATACTTGACCGAAGACGGTCAAGGCGAGCAGGTTTATGGAGGCTCCAATCTGCTCGTGGTGCAGGGTTATTACGAGGACTTGCTCGAGTTGGCGCTGCCCGACGATGTGCGTCTGGCGATCCGGCAAGCGCAGGTCTTCGACAGCGCCGCGGATGAATCTTATCCAGGCTTCTACGCCTCAAGGCGCAACTACGACATTGCCCAGGGGCTGGACAGTAACGGCAAGCCGCGCAGCGGTGTGCTGGAGCAATCCTGGCGCATGGGCGGTGCCAGCAGTGCCGAATTGGCGGCGTTGCAGAGCTTCGTCAACGATCCGGGGATGCGTGCGATTCGCGTGTCTTCGGTGGAAACCTACATCGATCAGCCCCTGCCCGCGGACGCCATCGAGGTCTACCGCGGGCCGGCGCAGGACAGTGATTTTCTACTCAAGTACGTAACGGTTAAATCCTATGACGGCTAGAAGCGAAACCATTCAGATCGACATCGATGATGAACAGATGACCGGGACCTTCCTCAGCCCCAAGTCAAAAGTCCCGGGCGTGTTGTTCGTGCATGGGTGGGGCGGCAGCCAGGAGCGCGACCTGGAACGGGCGAAAGGTATCGCCGGTTTGGGATGTGTGTGCCTGACGTTCGACTTGCGCGGGCACACCGGGGGCACCGGCATTCCACTGACACGGGTGACGCGTGAAGACAACCTGCGCGACCTGCTGGCGGCTTATGACCGGTTGCTGGCCCATCCGGCGCTCGACACCTCGGCGATTGCCGTCGTCGGCACCAGTTATGGGGGTTATCTGGCATCGATCCTGACGTCGTTGCGCCCTGTTCGCTGGTTGGCGCTGCGAGTGCCGGCGCTGTATCGCGACGATCAATGGAATACACCCAAGCGTGACCTGGACAAGCCCGACCTGCGTGACTACCGCAGCACGCTGGTTCGCGCCGACACTAATCGCGCGCTGCATGCCTGTTCGCAATTTACCGGGGATGTGCTGCTGGTCGAATCCGAGACCGATGACTATGTGCCGCACGCCACCATCATGAGTTACCGGGCGGCCTGTCAGCAGACGCATTCCCTGACGCACCGGATTATCGATGGGTCGGACCACGCCTTGAGCGACCCGGTTTCGCAACAGGCATACACCTCGATCCTGGTGGACTGGATCACGGAGATGGTGGTGGGTGAGCGGTTGAGCATCATTCAATCGACTTGAGATCGGCGGTGGGTTCTTCGCGGGCAAGCCTCGCTCCTACAAAGACCCAAATCCGTAGGAGAGAGGCTTGCCCGCGAAGGTGCCATGACAGACCCTGGCGATCACTTGGGTTTCTTCGCAATCCGCAATGACTTGGCCTTGGCCTCGACAACCAGATACATCACCACCGTAATCAACAGCGGCAAGATGAAATAGATCGCCCGATACGCCAGCAGCCCCGCCACCAGGCTCCCCCGTGAAGCCTCATGTTGCAGCAGCGCCACGAATACCGCTTCCAACACCCCAAGCCCGGCAGGAATATGCGTGATCACTCCAGCGATCGCGCTGATCAACAGCACCCCAAGCACCAGCGGATAGTCCAGTTTGCTCGGCAACAGGGTGAAGATCACGGCAGCCATCAGCGACCAGTTCAGCGCGCCCAGAGCCAATTGCAGGATCGCCATGCGCAGGGACGGCAGATTGATTTCCACCCCGCGGATCGACCATTCCCGGCGCCGGGAAAACTGACAGGCCACCAGGTATCCCGCGCTCACCAATAGCAACAACACGCCCACACCTTGCAACGCGCCGGTGCTCAGCTTCCAGCCTGGCGGCATCCGTACCAGCCCGCTGGTGAACACTGCGCCAGCAATGACCATGTAGCCGAACCAGTTGGTCGCCAGGCTCAGGCCGAGGATCTTCGCGATGTTGCCTTTACTCACCCCTAGACGCGAGTACAGGCGATACCGCATGGCAACGCCACCGACCCAGGCGCTCAGGTTGAGGTTGAAGGCGTAGCTGATGATCCCCACCGGCAGGATTTGCTTCCAGGTCAGGTCCTGGCGAATGTAGGTACGGCCGATCAGGTCGAAGCAGGCGTAAACCAGAAAGCTCACCACGGTCAGCCCGGACGCGATGATCAGCGTGCGGACCTTGAAATCGGCGAGGTTGTTGAACACTTCATCCCATTCGATGCGCTGGGCGAGCATCGTGAACAGTACGATCAGCGCCAGGAAAAACAGCATCGTCAGCGGTTTTTTCCAGCGGCTCCAGCGCGACTTGTGCGGGTGGTCGGCGTGGGTGGCCGGTTGTGTTTCAGAGTGGCTCATCAGGTGTCACTCCGGGCGGTGTGGGAAAAAGGTTTCAGGCGCGGCTTGTGCGCCGGCAGCCAACCGGCCCAGGCCGGGAAGTGGCGCAGGAAGTGGAACACCAGGAAGCCGACGGTCATGTGCCAGACCCGTCCGCGGGGTGATTTGTCCACGGACATGGCCTTGCAGTGATTGTCACTCAGGTCCTCGAGGCGTTCGGACAATATCCGGTTGAAGGCGCGATCGCGGATCAACACGTTGGCTTCAAGGTTCATGGACAGGCTCAACGGGTCCAGGTTGCTCGAACCCACCGTGCTCCAGTCCTCATCCACCAGCGCGACTTTGCCGTGCAGCGGGCGTTCGCAGTATTCATAAATCTGCACGCCGGATTTGAGCAGGTAGTCATAGGTCATGCGCGCGGCGAGTTTGGCCACCATCATGTCGGGCTGGCCTTGGAGGATCAGGCGCACATCGACGCCACGCCGGGCCGCGTTGCGGATTTCGCGCAGCAGGCGATAACCGGGAAAGAAGTAGGCGTTGGCGATCACCACGCGCCGTTGGGCACTGCGCAGCACCTGGCGGTATACCTCTTCGATATCGGTCGTGTGTTCGCCATTGTCGCGATAGACAAGTCGCACCTGGCCGTCGTGATCGGTGAAGGCCAGTTCCTGGCGCCGCTGGCGGCGACGTTGCCACCAGTATTTGGCCCGGGCCGCCGGCCGCTTTGCAGCAGTGCGAAGTGATGGATGTCGGCCACTGCCGGGCCTTGTACTTCCACCGAATAATCCTGTTTGGCCTCGGGACCGAAGTCGGCCAGGTGGTCGGCGGAAAAATTGATCCCGCCAATGAACGCAATCGTGCCATCTACGACCACTATCTTGCGGTGCAGGCGACGGAACCAGTTGGTACGAATGCCGAAGTGCTTGGGAGCGGGATCGAATATCTGGATACGCACGCCGGCCTCGCTCAGCGCCGCGAGAAAGGCGGTGCTCAGTTCGCCGCAGCCAAAACCGTCGAGACTGGCGGTGACCCGCACGCCGCGTTTGGCGGCATCGATCAGCACCTGTTGCAGTTCATTGCCCACCTTGTCCTCGAACACGATGAAGGTTTCCAGCAGGATCTCACTCTTGGCCTGGCGCATGACCTCGAACACTCGAGGGAAATACGCTTCGCCGTTTTCCAGCAGCTCCACCAGATTGTTGCCCTGCCAGCCGTACTCGACGTCGACCGTGCCAGGTGCATGGACAGGCGGGGTGGTGGATAAGTGTTCCACACTGGTCTTTTCCATCGACGGGCTACTCATAGCTCGATCTCCACCGACAACGGTGCGTGATCGGAAAGGTGGGACCAGGGGCGCGACGCCAACACTTGCGGACGGCTGGCCTTGAGGTTGCGCACGTAGATGCGGTCCAGGCGCAATGCAGGCAGGCGTGCAGGGAAACTGCGCGCCGGTTTGCCGTGGAGTTCGGCGAACACTTCTCGCAGACCGCAGGGCTTGAGCAGCGCGTCGGCGCGCTGGCGCCAGTCATTGAAGTCGCCGGCGACAATGACCGGGGCTTCTGCCGGCAACTCCGCAAGGCGGCTGGCCAATAGCTTCAGCTGTGCATTACGGTGGCTCTCGCGCAGGCCCAGGTGGACGCAAATGGCGTGCACTTCCTGGCCGTCGCCGGGCAAGCGCAGCACGCAATGCAGGATGCCGCGGTTCTCATGGCCGCTGATGGACACGTCGAGATTGTCATGGCGAATGATCTGGAATTTCGACAGCAGCGCATTGCCGTGATCCCCCGCCGGGTAGACCGCGTTGCGCCCATAGGCGAACTGCGGCCACAGGGTGTCGGCGAGGAATTCATACTGCGGCATCTGCGGCCAGTTGCTGTAACGCGCCGGATGGTGCTCGTGGGTGCCGTGAACCTCCTGCAAAAACACCACGTCGGCCGACACGCTACGCACCGCTTCGCGCAATTCGGGCAGGATGAAGCGCCGGTTCAAGGCGGTGAATCCCTTGTGGGTGTTGACCGTCAGGACGGTGAAACGGCGTACCGCGGCAATGGTGTGTGGCTGATCATCCGATACGCTGAGCTGCTCGGAACTATTCATGGCAGCACTCCTTCGGCAGCGGGCTCGCCGGGGGCAGTGGCGAGATTTGTGTCGAGATGCAAGCGCTGCAGAAGGCTGCGTGCATCGAAGGGCGCGCGGACTTTGATGTCATTGTCGAAATAGCAGAACACCTCGCGGGATTTGCGCACCTTGGGTTTTTGCTGCGGCGCGATCAACTGGGGGTCGCTCGGTTGCTTGCCCTGGTGCCAGGCCTCGATGCGGTCGCCCCAGCGTTTCAGCGCTTGTGGCGTATAGCCGCTGGCGTAAAGTTGCTCGGCACCGTGCAGGCGCAGATAGACGAAGTCGCTGGTGATGTCTTCGCGATATGGCCATTTACCCGCAGTATCGGCGATGACCAAGGCGGTGTTGTAGTGTTTGAGCAGACGGACGAAGGCGGGTTCGATAAAGCTTTCGTGGCGAATTTCCACGGCATGACGCACCGGCTTTTTCTTGTAAGCCTTCAGGCTGGCGTTGCCGTTCAGGTGCGAATCATGCTGCCGGGCGAGGGCGGCGGCCTGTTCGGTATCGTGGGGCAGTTGCTGCAAAAAGGTTTCGAACAGCTCGGCATTGAATCTGAAGTTGGGCGGGAACTGCCAGAGGATCGGACCGAGTTTGTCCTTGAGTTCCAGCACCCCGGAGGCGAAAAAATTGGCCAGGGGGGTGTGAATGTCACGCAGGCGCCTGATGTGGGTGATGAAGCGTGGCGCTTTGACACTGAACACGAAGCCCGTCGGCGTTTCGGCGTACCACTGGGCGTAACGTTCGGGCCGTTGCAGGGCGTAAAACGATCCATTGATTTCGATGCTGTTGACGGCCCGCGACGCGAATTGCAATTCGCGCTTCTGGGTCAGCCCCTTCGGGTAGAAATCCCCCCGCCAGGGCGTGTACCGCCAACCTGAAATGCCAATGTGAATCGCCGCCATATCGCCTCCCGTCTAATGGTCCTCGGACTGCCGCTATCTTTTGCTGACTGCGGGGCGAGGGATAAAGTTTCGACGGAACTACGGACGGTACAGACTGTGAAGAACACCAAAGCGCTAATGTGGCAGCTTGCTCGCGATAGCGGTCCATCAGTCACATCCCTGTTGAATGTGCCGCCATCATCGCGAGCAAGCTCCCACAGGGGCTGTCAGTGGCCAGCGATGACGCGGGCCGAGCCTTCAGCCGGTTCGGCATACACCGGACCCAACCGATCGAGACGACCACTCCAGGCAGTCAGCGCCAACGCCACCAGCACCACCAGGCCGCCAATCCACGCGGTATGGATCAAGCCCAGATGAGCGACGATCAATCCACCGCCCCAGGCGCCACCGGCAATGCCGAGGTTGAAGGCGGCGATGTTCAGGCCGGAAGCCACATCCACTGCATTTGGGGTGTAGTGTTCGGCCTGGCGCACTACATAAACCTGCAGGCCCGGTACGTTACCGAACGCGACTGCTCCCCAGACCAGCACGGTCGCCAGGGCCAGCCATGGGTTGCCCGCGGTAAAGGTCAGCACGAACAGGACTGCGGCGAGCAGGGCGAAAATGACTTTCAAGGCTTTGATCGGGCCATGTTTGTCTGCCAGTTTGCCGCCCCAGATATTACCGACCGCCACCGAGATCCCGTAAACCAGCAACACCAGGCTGACAGTGCTGGCGCTGAAGCCTGAAACGTCCTGGAGAATCGGTGCCAGGAAGGTAAACGCGGTGAATGAGCCGCCGTAGCCGACTGCGGTCATCGCATACACCAGCAACAAGCGGGGTTGCTTGAGTACCTGCAATTGTTCCAGCAGCGAGGCAGGTTTGCTGTGGGTGATGTTCTTCGGTACATAGAGCAGGCTGCCGATAAAGGCGATGACACCCAGCGTGGACACGGCGAGGAAGGTTTCACGCCAGCCGAAATGCTGACCGATGAAGGTCCCCAGCGGCACGCCAGTGACCAGCGCCACGGTCAGGCCGGTGAACATGATGGCGATCGCGCTGGCCGCTTTTTCCTTTGGCACCAGACTGGTGGCGATGGTCGAACCGATCGAGAAAAACACCCCGTGGGCCAGACCGGTGACGATCCGCGCAATGATCAGCGATTCGTAGCTCGGTGCTTGCCACGCCAGCAGGTTGCCGAGGGTGAACAGCACCATCAGCGACAACAGCAGCAATTTGCGCGGGACTTTACCGGTGAGGGCGGTCAAGACCGGGGCACCGATGGCGACACCCAGGGCATAGAGGCTGACCAGCAGCCCTGCAGATGGCAGGCTAACACCGAGGTCGGCGCCTATAGTGGGTAACAAGCCTACGATGACGAACTCTGTCGTCCCGATGGCGAAGGCGCTGAGGGTCAGCGCGAGCAAGGCAATGGGCATGGCTGCAACTCCGGTGGATTTGATTGATGGAGCGCAGTGTCGGGATTTCGGTTGTGCGGAAAAATAGAGGGATAGGCATTTGATATTTGAGCGCTGCGCAAAGATCCCCCCATCGGCATCACCCGGTCCCTTGTAGGAGCTGGCTTGCCAGCGAAGGCGGTCTCAACAACACCGCACCACTCAAGGGCCCCTTCGCCAGCAAGCCGGCTCCTACAAGGCGGTGTGTGAACTTGACCGTCATTTTTCAATCAGTTCCTAACAGACCCTTTTCAAGGAGCTCCGCGTTTTGCTCAAATTCAAGACCGCGATACTGCTGGGGGCGTTGCTGTTCTTAGGCAGCAACGAGCTGGAAGCCGCCACACTGCCGGGTGTTCCTGACGCCACGGAGGAAGCCGCAAAGCCCGAGCCACTGGTGCAGGGCGGTTTGCTCGGGGCCATCAGCTCCAGCATTGACGACGTTCAGGACAAGCTCGATCTCAACGAAAACCTGGTCGACGCCTGGCGCTTGCGGGCGGATCGGGCGGTGGATGAAGTGGACAAGCTGGTCAATCGGCCCTCGAGTCGTTCAGGCTGGAGCGAGGCGGGTGATTTTCTGATGTTGTCCGGGGTCTGGCTCGGTGTCTTTGCCTTGCTCACCGTACTCGGTGGCATTCTCGCCAAACGCCTGAACCAGGGGCACTGGCTGCGGACCCGCCAACGCAGCCAGGGTTTGCTCACCTACTTGCTGCCTTACACCTTGCCGGCCGTGATCTGCCTGCCCTTGACGCTCTATGTCAGCCACTTCCTGCCAGCCTCGGTGGGTCGCGCCCTGGCATTGTGCTTCGCCTACGCCACCAGCAGCGGCATTTTCTCCACCTCGATGCTGCTCTGCGTGATTGTCATGTTCAACACCGGACACAAGCGCACGGCGGTGCAGCTCATCCGCGATTACTGCCCCAGACCGCTGTTTCTGATCGGCTTCCTCGCAGCGCTCAGCGACGCCTTGACCAGCCCGCAAATCGCCCGGCAACTGGGCGCCAATATCACCAGCGGCATTGCGGTGTTTACCGGACTGTTCGCCTCGATCATCTTCGGTTTGCTGGTGATCCATCTGCGTCGTCCGGTGGCGCACCTGATTCGCAATCGACCGCTGGCCCAACGCCTCAAACAGCCTTCGTTGCAGGAATCGCTGCGAATTTTTTCCTGGCTCTGGTATTGGCCGATTCTGCTGATGGTCATGGTCTCGGTGATCAACCTGATCGGCGTCGGCGAGGAC
The DNA here is from genome assembly GCF_002029345.1 of Pseudomonas sp. VI4.1. NCBI lineage: Bacteria > Pseudomonadati > Pseudomonadota > Gammaproteobacteria > Pseudomonadales > Pseudomonadaceae > Pseudomonas > Pseudomonas sp. VI4.1. Next base: position 47,839 of record NZ_MULM01000168.1, on the reverse strand, counting down.
AATCAAAAGGCGCTGCGCTGTGCGCTGTTCACCACCATTTTGCTGATTGCCACGGTATTTCTCAGCACGATCTTCCAGCATATGTTCAAGTCGAGCCAGGCCGAAGCGCTCAAGCGCAGCAGCGCTTACAAGGAGCGGTTTCTCAGCCTGCTGCACGCCTTGTCGCGGATCGTCATGGCGGTGGCTTTCATTGAAGTCCTCGGGCGGATCTGGGGTGTGTCGCTATTCGAGTTTGCCGAGCGCAACTCGGTGGGCCGGGCCATCAGCGATTCGTTGAGCAGCATCGGGCTTATCTTTCTGGTCACCTGGCTGCTCTGGGTAGTGCTCGATACGGCGATCCAGGAAGCACTGAAACCGCCGGTCAACAAACGCGCGGCGCAACCCAGTACACGCGTCAAAACCATCCTGCCGCTGCTGCGCAACGCGATCAAAATCATCCTGGTGGTGATCTGTGCGATCACCACCATGGCCAACCTGGGCATCAACGTCGCACCGCTGCTGGCCGGCGCCGGGGTGGTCGGCCTGGCCATCGGTTTCGGCTCGCAGCAACTGGTGCAGGACGTCATCACCGGGCTGTTCATCATCATCGAAGACACCTTGTCGATCGGCGACTGGGTGGTGCTCGATTCCGGTCACGCCGGTACGGTCGAAGGCCTGACCATCCGCACGTTGCGCCTGCGTGACGGCAAGGGGTTCGTGCACTCGGTGCCGTTCGGGCAGATCAAGGCGGTGACCAACCAATCGCGACAATTCGCTTATGCGTTTTTCTCGGTGCAGTTCACCTATGACACTGACGTGGACAAGGCCATCGAACTGATCCGCGAGGCGGGTGATTCGATCCGTGACGATGCGTTCCTCAAGTACAACCTGCAAGGGCCGCTGGATGTGTTTGGCGTCGACAAGATGGACCTCAACGGCGTGGTGCTGACGGCGCAGTTTCGCACTGTGTCGGGCGGGCAATATGCGGTGAGCCGGGCGTTCAATCAGCGCTTGAAAAAGCTTGTGGATAACAGCCCGTGGGTGCATTTCGCGCAGACTTATCCACAGCAGGTGTTGATGCCTGGGCGCCGGGTGGAGGAGCCGGAAGAGGAGCAGGCGATGGTGGAGCATTCGTCGGTGTTGTTGCCGGATCAGCCGCGGACCCAGTAGCTTGTGTTGATGCTGATGGCCTCTTCGCGAGCAAGCCCGCTCCCACATTCGATCTGTGTTGGACCATGATTTTGTGATCGACACAAATCCCCTGTGGGAGCGGGCTTGCCCGCGAAGAGGCCAGGCCAGACAACATCAATGCCGGATCAGCTTGCTACGCACCTCAGCACTGGCTTGTTGATCCAGCTCCAGCCAGAAAACCTGCTTGCCGGCAATCTCCGCCGCCGCCGGCAATCCATCGCGATACACCAACCGATTACTCGCCAGCGCCGGCACTTTCGCGCCGGGCAACAGCGTACCCGCGAGGTTCAGCGGATCAACCCCGCACACGGCTACCAGACTCCCGTCATGGGGCCGGCGCCGAACTTCGCGCAGCAACGGAATCGCTTCAGGCAATGCGAACTGCTCGCCCGCCAGACCACTGACAAACCGCCCGCCGCGAATCTCACCCCGCGCCTCCAGCCGATGGAAGGTGCGCAGCAATTCCCGCCAACTTGGCAGCCAGTCCGCCTCGCGTTCCAGCAGACGCCAGAACACCACGCCATAGCGGCGCAGCAAGGTCATGGCGATATGTTCAAGGGTATCGCCCGGCGTCGGCGCCGGACGTTTGTTATCCACCACCGGCGCGGCAGCTGCGCGGCGCAGCAAGGCCCAGCGCCCGGCATCGTCCATCCCGCCGACAAACGCCCCGCGCCCGCGTCGGCTGCTGCGGGCCTGGCGTTTACTGGCGGGGGTGATCAGCGCTCGCAGGCCGGCGAAGCTGTCGGCGTTCACCAGTCCGGCGCCTACCAGCTCCTGCAAGGCGATTTCCAGCTCCGAGCGCAGCAGGTGCGCTTCGTGCATCAGCTCATCGAAAAACAGTGCGCCGTGTTGACTGAGGGCTTGGTGAACCTTTTGCGTTTTCGGCGACAGTTCGTCGACCGGGGTTTGCTCGGTCAGGCTGCTCCACAACCCGACCTGACTGCGCGGCAGCAGCAGAATCGGCGTGCTGCGCAACGCCATGCTGGCGCTCTTGTTGCGCGCAGTCAGGCGGGTCCAGACCAGCTTGCCGCTGCGACACAGATCATCCAGCCAGCTCGCCGAATACCCTTTGATCCGCGCCGGCAGAATGTCGCTGTCCCAGGCCGAAGCCGCGGCAGGGTAGCCTTCGAACTGAGCGACAATCGCCGGCAACACCGCGCTGCCCTGGCCTTGGGTCGCCGCGGACAGATGCTGCCAGTCAAACAGAAAGCGCATGAAGTCCTGCAGCGCTACCGGCTCGATTTCCCGCCGTAGACGCTTGACCGTATAGCGATGAATACGCGCCAGCAGATGCCGTTCGCACCACTCTTCCTGCGGGGCTCCGGGCGTGAACTGGCCGCGCAGCACATAGCCTTCGCGCTCCAGTTGGGCCAGCGCCTGGGTGACCTGAATCGTCGGTAGTCCCAAGGGGGCGGCAATCGCGTGCAGCGGCAACGGACCAAAGGCGCTGAGCCGCGCGCGAACCACCTCAAGTGCCGCAGCGTCCGTGTTCCAGACTTCATCGAAACCCGGCAACGCCTCCAGCGGCGGCGACAATGTGGCGTGTGGATAAATCGCCTGCACACAGGTCAGCCGCTCCAGCGCCAGCCACAGTGATTGCGCCGGGTTGATCTGCAAGCGACTGGCGCGGCCGCTGTCGGCCAAGGCGTTCAGCCATTCGCGCCAATGAGGGTTGGCCTGTGCCTCGGCATCGGTGATGCACGCCAGGCTCATCAACGTCTCATGCATTTCATCGATGCCCGTGGGCGCGGGCCAGGCTTCGTCGCGCACGGCTTGAATGGCCTCGGCATCCAGCGCCCCGAGGTCGTCGGTGGATTGCGGGTCGGTCCAGCGACGATTGAGCACGGCTTGCGTGCGACGCTCTTCCAGCGGCGCATCGTCGAGAAAGGTGTAGGGCCGGGCGCTGAGGATTTCTGCCGCCAGCGGCGAGGGGGCAGGCAGGTCGCGGCTGATCAGGCGCACGTCGCCACGCTCCATGCGGCGCAACAAGGCCAGCCAGCCTTCACAGTCCATGGCGTCGTGGAGGCAATCGTCCAGGGTTTGTTCCACCAGGGGATGCTCGGGAATCTCCCGTTCGCCGGCGAGGTTTTCCACGCAGGCAATCTGATCGGGAAACACGCTGGCGATCAGGTCTTCGCTTTTCATCCGCTGGATCTGCGGTGCGACTTTGCGTCCACCGGTATAACGCGGCAGCGCCAGCGCCACCCCGGCATTCCAGCGCCAGCGTACGCCGAACAGCGGCGCTTCGAGCACCGCTTGAGTCAGGATGTGCTCGGCGCGGTGGCTGTGCAGATACCGCCAGACCTCATCCAGCTCAAAGCTGTGGCTGCTGGACAGCGACAGCACAATGGCGTCCTCGCTGGCGGCCGCCTGCAGTTCAAAGTTGAAGGTGCGGCAGAAGCGCTTGCGCAGGGCCAGCCCCCAGGCGCGGTTGATACGGCTGCCAAACGGGGTGTGGATGATCAGTTGGGTGCCGCCGGACTCGTCGAAAAACCGCTCCATCACCAGCGTGTCTTGCGAGGGCAGGGCGCCGAGGGTCAGCCGTGCACGGGCCAGGTAATCCAGCAGTTGCTCGGCACTGGCCAGATTGAGGCCCAGGGTGTCGGTCAACCAGTCGAGCGCGGTCTGCAAGTCACCGGGCGTGGCGCCCAGCAGGTCATCGAGTTGCCCTTGCAGGCGTGCCACGGCAAACGACAGTTCATCGCTGCGACCGGGTGCTTCACCAAGCCAGAACGGGATGGTCGGCGGCTGACCCTGAGCGTCTTCGACCCGGACCTTGCCGGTTTCCACCCGCAGGATTCGATAAGAAGTGTTGCCTAGCTGGAAGACATCGCCAGCGATGCTTTCCACCGCGAAGTCTTCGTTGACGCTGCCGATGTTCAGCCCTTGAGGCTCCAGCAATACGCTGTAGTCGGCGTTGTCCGGGATGGTCCCGCCACTGGTCACGGCGGTCAGTTTGCTGCCCCGACGACCGCGCAACGTGCGGGTCACGGCGTCGCGGTGCAGGTAAGCGCTGCGGATGCCCTGACGCCCGTTGTAGCCGTCGGCGAGCATGTGCAGCAGCGCCTGATAATGCTGTTCGTCGAGTTCGGCATAAGGCGAGGCCCGGCGGAACAGCTCCAGCAGTGCCTGCTCCTGCCATTCCTGACAGCTGACTTCAGCGATGATCTGTTGCGCGAGTACGTCCAGCGGTGCCCGGGGAATCTGCAAGGTGTCGAGTTCGCCGCGACGCACGCAGTCGAGCAGGGCGATGCATTCGATCAAGTCATCGCGGGTGGTGGCAAACAACCGCCCCTTGGGCGTGCCGCCGACCTGGTGCCCGGAGCGGCCGACCCGTTGCAGAAACCCGGCAATCGAGCGCGGCGAGGCGATCTGGCAGACCAGGTCGACGTCGCCGATGTCGATCCCCAACTCCAGCGAGGCGGTCGCGATCAGCACTTGCAGGTCGCCGCGCTTGAGCCGTTGCTCGGCGTCGAGGCGAAACTCCTTGGCCAGGCTGCCGTGGTGGGCGGCGACCGCGTCCTTGCCCAGACGCTCGCTCAAGTGCCGACTCAGGCGTTCGGCCAGGCGCCGGGTGTTGACGAAGATCAGCGTGGTCCGGTGCTCGCGGGCGAGGGCGGCGAGGCGGTCATACACCAGTTCCCAGACATCGTTGGCCATCACCGCCGATAACGGCACGGGCGGCACTTCGATGTCCAGGTCGCGCGGCCGGGCGTGGCCGATATCGATGATGTCGCACGGACGGTCGCGACCGACCAGAAAACGCGAGACCGCGTCGATCGGCTTTTGCGTGGCAGACAGGCCGATGCGCATCAAGGGATGCGTGCACAGTGCCTGCAAGCGTTCCAGGCTCAGGGCCAGGTGGCTGCCGCGTTTGCTGGCGGCAACGGCGTGGATTTCGTCGACGATGACCGTGCGCGTGGTCTTGAGCATTTGCCGACCCGAGTCGGAGCCAAGCAGCACGTACAGCGATTCCGGCGTGGTCACCAGAATGTGCGGTGCTGTCCTGCGCATGGCCGAGCGGTCTTTTTGCGGCGTATCGCCGGTGCGCACGGCGGTCGTGATCTGCAGTTCGGGCAGGCCCATCAGGCGCAATTGCTCGGTAATGCCGGCCAAGGGGTTTTGCAGGTTGATCTGGATGTCGTTGGACAAGGCTTTCAGCGGCGAGACGTAGACCACCAGGGTTTCGTCGGGCAGGCCACCGGCGGTTTCCAGGCCGCGGTGGACCAGGTCATCGATCACCGCGAGAAACGCGGTGAGGGTCTTGCCGGACCCGGTGGGGGCGGCGATCAATGTTGAACGGTGCTGGCGAATCAACGGCCACGCCCGGGCCTGGGCGGCGGTGACCGTCGGGAACGTGTTGCCGAACCAGGCGCTGACGGCAGGGTGGAAGCCTGTCAGGGCGCTGTCTGCGGGGATGGGCAGGTTCATGGGGTAATTTATGCGGGTGGGGGTGTGAAGTTGCAAGTACCGCTCAAGCTCTCTATTGGCCAGTGGCAGCACCACAATTGCGGGAGATGTACACTTTACGGATGACGGTTGCGCTCTAAACCCGCAAAATGCAACGATTCCGGCACTATCGACGACATTGCCCGCGCGCAATGTCGATTAGCCATTGTTCCAATCAGACTGGGCCTGCTGACTCTATGCGAATGCGCCTTATGTTACTGGGCGGCGGAAATGCCCTTGGGCAGGCGCTGATTCGCCTCGGTGCGGAGGAAGACATCGGCTTCCTCGCCCCCCGCCCACCGCAAGACGGCTGGGATGCCGCGAGCCTGACGCAACTGCTCGACGACACCCGCCCGGACGCGCTGATCAACCTCGCCTACTACTTCGACTGGTTCCAGGCGGAGGTGGTCAGCGAGGAGCGTCTGGCCGGGCAGGAACGGGCGATCGAGCGTCTGGCCGAGCTGTGCCAGCATCACAACATCGTTCTGCTGCAACCGTCGAGCTATCGCGTGTTCGATGGCTCCCGGGCCACGGCCTACAGCGAAAAAGACGAGCCTGTGCCCCTGGGGCTGCGCGGTCAGGCCTTGTGGCGGATCGAGAAAAGTGTGCGCGCCACTTGTCCGCAACATGTGCTGCTGCGTTTCGGCTGGTTGCTCGATGACAGTCCCGACGGCAGCCTCGGGCGTTTTCTCGCTCGGGCAGAAACGCCTGAAGAACTGCTGATGGCCGACGACCGTCGAGGCAATCCGACGCCCGTGGATGACGCCGCACGGGTGATCATTTCGGTACTCAAGCAACTCGATTGTGCCGCGCCGCTGTGGGGCACCTATCATTACGCCGGGCATGAGGCGACCACGCCGCTGGCGCTGGGGCAGGCGATCCTGACCGAAGCCCGTGCCTTGCACCCGCTGGCCATCGAAGCACCGACCGCCCAGGCTCACGCCGCGCGTCCGGATGCCGCCGAAGAGCCGCAACACGCGGTGCTGGCCTGCAAGAAAATTCTGCACACGTTCGGCATCAAGCCCCGCGCCTGGCGCGCGGCACTCCCGGGCTTACTGGATAGGTTTTATCGCCATGGCTGACGGCCCTGTTTTCATCACCGGCGGTGCCGGTTTCATCGGTTCGCACTTGACGGATGCCTTGCTCGCCAAGGGCCATTCGGTGCGGATTCTCGATGACCTGTCCACCGGCAAACGCAGTAATCTGCCGTTGGATAACCCCAAGGTCGAACTGATTTTGGGCGATGTTGCCGACTCGGCACTGGTGGCGCGGGCGATGGTCGGCTGCAGCGCGGTCGCGCACCTGGCGGCGGTGGCTTCGGTGCAGGCGTCGGTGGACGATCCGGTGAAGACTCACCAGAGCAACTTCATCGGCTCGCTGAATGTCTGCGAAGCCATGCGCCAGGCCGGCGTCAAGCGGGTGCTGTTTGCATCCAGCGCAGCGGTCTACGGCAATAACGGCGAAGGTGAGTCGATCGATGAAGAGACGCCCAAGGCCCCGTTGACGCCGTACGCATCGGACAAATTGGCCAGCGAGCATTATTTCGATTTCTACCGTCGCCAACATGCTCTGGAACCGGTGATCTTCCGCTTCTTCAATATCTTCGGCCCGCGACAGGATCCGTCCTCGCCGTATTCCGGGGTCATCAGCATTTTCAGCGAGCGGGCGCAGAAAGGCCTGCCGATCACCGTGTTCGGTGATGGCGAGCAGACGCGCGATTTTGTCTACGTCGAAGACCTGGTCGACTTGCTGGTGCAAGCCATCGAGCAACCACAGGTCGAGGTTGGTGCAGTCAATGTTGGCTGGAACCAGGCCACCACCCTCAAGCAAATGCTTGAAGCGCTGGAGGCGGTGGTCGGTCAGTTGCCGCCCGTGAGCTACGGCCCGGCGCGCTCGGGTGACATTCGCCATTCACGGGCGAACAACCGGCGATTGCTGGAGCGCTTTACCTATCCGCAGCAAACCCCGCTGCGCGTTGGTCTGGCGCGGTTGCTGGGACTCCACTCATTGTAGGAGCGAGCTTGCTCGCGATGGACGTCAACGATAACGCGTTCTTTCTGAATAAAGGCGTCGTTCTTGAGACCATCGCTGGCAAGCCAGCTCCCACAGAGAGCTGGTGGCGGGCTTAGAATTTGTAACCAAGCCCAACCATGTAGATGAACGGATCCACGTCGACATCGACCTTGGCGCGGGTGCCCTGCGCCACGGCGTTATTCTCCACAGTCGCAGTGGTATCGATGTCGATGTAGCGCACCTGGGCGTTGATCATCACGTTGTCGGTCAGCATGTAGTCAGCGCCCACCTGAAACGCCATGCCCCAGGAGTTCTCCGCCTTGAAGTTGCTGAAACCGTTGGCGCTGGCTTCACTGCCGACGTGCTCGTCATAGATCCAGGTGTAGTTGATACCGGCACCGACATACGGCTGGAACACGGACTTCGCGTCCAGTGGGTAGTACACGACGCTCAAGGTTGGCGGCAGGTGTTTCAGGCTGCCGAGTTTACCGTTGGCCGCCCCCAGGGCGGTGCCCTTGAGCTTCACGTCATGTTCGAACGGCGAGGCCGCGAGCAGCTCGATCCCCCAATGGCTGTCGAGCATGTACGCGAAGTTCAGGCCCAGTTGCGTGTCGCTGCTCATGGTGGCCTTGCCGCCCAGGTCGGCACCCGCCAGCGGGCCTTGATCGACCTTGACGCTGGAGCTGTCGGCTTCCGGGTTGACGGTGATCGCACCGGCACGAACGATGATGTCGCCGGCGTCATGGGCATGGGCGAGCGGGGCTGCGAGCGCGAGGGCGAACAGCGAAGCGCTGAGCAAGGACTTGTGCATGGAGGCTCCAGAGGACGTTAAAAATGTTCGATGTCCAATGGTACGCAAGCGTCTGGTCCGGTCTTTTGATTCAGCTCAATGAAACAGTGATGGCCTTGGTTTTTGTAATGTTCTTGAGGGCCTCTTCGCGGGCAAGCCTCGCTCCTACGGGATTGGTGGTGTCCTTGTAGGAGCGAGGCTTGCCCGCGAAGGGGCCTTCCTTGAACACAAAATGGTCGGATTCACTCCGGCAGTTCATACGCGTAAATCTTGTCCGCCTCCATCTGATACCCCGCATCAGCCAACTCACTGCTCGATGCCTTGACCTGCAGCGCCCCCTCGATCCAGTACGGCTGATACAACTCATCGAGTTTCACACCGACTGCGCTTTTCACGTGCACGATCTGGTTCGATGGCGGTGGCGGCACATGAATGCAGGCGCCGAAATAAGGCACCAGCAAAAACTCCGTCGTGCGACCTTCTTCACTGACTTCCAGCGGCACGATGTAGCCAGGCAAGCGAATGTTCTGGCCATCGAGAGCTTTCACCACTGGCGCATCCGGCATGTCCTGCCTGGCCGCGGGCGCCGATTCAGCAGCCAGCGCGTCGCCCATTTGCGACAGGTCGTGCAGTGGCGTCATGTTCGGCACTTCCGGTGCGGCGTCAGGCGGGATCATTTCCGACCAGGTCAGGTCTTTCGGCGCGGCCGCCCACAGCGGCAGGGCGACCAGCATCAACAGCGCAAGCACAGCGCGGGGCATCTTCAGCGTCCTCATAGTCGGATCGACAGGCCATCAGCCAGGGATTGGCGATACGCGCGCCAGGCCGGCACGCTGCCCATCAGCAAGGCGGCGCACAGGATGCCACCGAGCAGCGTCCATTCATATTCGCTTGGCCAGGCAAGGGGCAGATACAAGCCGTAATTGGCCTGGACATAACCCTGGGCGGCGGCGATGCCCACATAGAGCAGCGCCACGCCGGCTATCACCCCCGACAGCGCCAACGCAAACGCTTCCAGCACCAGCAAGGTCGCAATGTGCCAAGGCCGGGCGCCCACCGAGCGCAGAATCGCCATCTCGCGCCGCCGTTCGTTGAGGCTGGTGAGAATGGCGGTGAGCATGCCGATCAACCCGGTCAACACCACGAACAGCGACACCACGAACAAGGCCTTTTCCGCCGTACTCATCAAACTCCACAGTTCTTGCAGCGCCACCCCCGGCAGGATCGCCAGCATCGGTTCGCCCCGGAACTCATTGATCTCGCGCTGCAGGGCAAAGGTCGAAATCTTGCTGTTGAGACCGAGCATGAACGCGGTGATCGCCTGCGGCGTCAGGTCCATGTTGCGGGCCTGATCGGCGCTGATCCGACCGTTGCCGCGGGCCGGCACGCCGTTGTGCCAATCGACATGGATCGCCTCCATGCCGCCGAGGCTGATGTGCAACGTGCGGTCTACCGGGGTGCCGGTGCGCTTGAGAATGCCGACCACGGTGAACGGTTTGTCGTCGTGCTTGACCAGGCTGATCACGGCCACGCCGTGGGCCAGCACCAGTTTTTCGCCCAACTTGTAGTGCAATGCGTCGGCGACTTCGGCGCCGAGCACCACTTCGAACGGGTCTGTGGCGAAGGCACGACCGGCGGCCAGCGCCAGGTGTTGTTGGCGGCCGTACTGGTAATGCGCGAAGTACGCCTCGGTGGTGCCCATCACCCGATATCCGCGATGGGAGTCACCGAGGGACATCGGGATCGCCCACTTCACTTTCGGGTTGTTGGCGAAGTGTTCGAAGCTGTCCCAGCGGATGTTGTTGGTGGCGTTGCCGATGCGGAACACCGAGTACAACAGCAAGTTCACCGAGCCGGAACGGGCGCCGACAATCAGGTCGGTGCCGCTGATGGTGCTGGCGAAACTGGCCTTGGCCTCGGTACGCACCCGTTCCACCGCCAGCAGCAGGCAGACCGACAGGGCGATGGCGAACGCGGTGAGGATCGCGGTAAAGCGGCGGTTAGCCAGGCTGGCCATGGCTAGACGGAACAAATACATCTCAGACCTCGAACGGGGTGGCGGCGCGATTGAGATCGGCCAGCGACAGATTGCGATCGAACAACGGCGCCAGGCTCTGGTCGTGACTGACGAACAACAGGCTCGATCCGGCTTCGCGGCATTCGGCGAACAGCAAGCGGATGAAATTCTCCCGGGCGTCGTAATCCAGGGCCGAAGTCGGTTCATCGGCGATCACCAGTTCCGGCTGGCCGATCAACGCCCGTGCGGCGGCGACCCGTTGCTGTTGGCCGATGGACAACGAATCGGCGCGACGGCCGAGCATGCTTTGATCCTTCAGGCCCAAATGCGCGAGCAAGGTGGCGGCGGCCTGATCGACACTGCCGTGGCGCTGGATCGCCCGTTCGGCGCGCAGTCTGGAGAAGTGGCAGGGCAACTCGACGTTCTCGCGCACCGAGAGAAACGGCAGCAGGTTGAATTGCTGAAAGATGTAGCCGGTGTGATCGACACGAAAACGATCACGCGCGCCCGCGCCGAGTTCGGTCAGTTCCTGGCCGAGCAGGCGGATGCTGCCGCGATCGGGTTTCTGCACCCCACCGAGCAGGCCGAGCAGGGTGGTCTTGCCGCTGCCGCTGGGGCCTTTGAGGAACAAGGTTTCACCCGGCTCCAGGCGAAACGCCGGGATATCCAGCAGTGGCGGGTGACCGGGCCAGCTGAAGCCCAGGTCGGTGAGTTCGATGAGTGCTTGGGTCATTTAACCGGCTTCATAGATGTTGATGACCCGTAGGAGCGAGCTTGCTCGCGATCAACCTGAGAGCGCCGCGGGGTGTCAGGCTTTCAGCGTTATCGTTGCCTACCATCGCGAGCAAGCTCGCTCCTACAGGGGATCGACGGTGAATTTAGAATTTCAGGGCAGCCGCCGTGGCCGTCACTTCGACCCCTTGCTGCCCGCTCGGGCCGATCAGTTGTACCTGAATCTTCCGGGTCGCCGGGAAGGTATTGAATATGTTCGCCAGGTCCAGGGTCTTCAGCGCGCCGGGGGCCGAGCAACTGAATTGGTAATGCGCGTGGATGTCGCTGTGGTCGTGGTGATGCTCGTCCTTGGCGTCATGGTCGTGATCATCGTCGGCATCCGGCTTGTCGCCAAACAACGGGCTTTCCAGTTCCTGGGTCGCCACCACGCAGCCGGCGGCTGTTGGCAGATTGAACAGCGCCAATGGTTTTTCCAGCTGCGCTCGGACGACGGCGACCTTGGCCTTGTCGGCGTCGGTGGTGGCGGCGTGTTCGAAACCCACCAGGTTCATCGCCGGGCTTTCCAGTTCCAGTTCCAGGGTCTGGCCGTCCAGCGCTGCATTCAAGCGACCGACCCCGTGTTCGTGGGCGCCAAGGCTGCCGTGCTCATGGTCATGGTCATGTTCGTCGCCAGCATGGGCGACGGCCAGCGGCAGCAAGGCAAACGGCAGAGCGAGAAGCAGACGGCGCATGACGAGTCTCCGGAAGTAAAATGAATATTTTGTTATGTGATCTTATAACATAAGTGAGCAGAGTTTGACCGCCCGCTTGGCGTTGCACAAGTCCCATGGGAGCATGTGAGTCAGAAATGTGCAGGAGCAGACTTATGTTGCGTATACGCGGAAGCATCGGTGACTGGCCGGTGGATTTGACGCTGGAGCTCGATGACGCCGACTGGGCACGGCTGGGTGCGCAGTTGCAGGTGAGCAAACCCGAGGCCGAGGCCGTTGTCGCCGCGGCCAAACCGGTGAATCAGGATGATGCCCTGTGGCAGATTGCCAAGGACCTGCTGCGCAAGGCCGGGCAATTGAGCGGGCCGGATCTGCTGGAGCAGCTTGAAGGGCTGACGGGCAGTGCGGCGTCGGGCAAGCGGCTGCTGGTGCGACTGCGGCATTGCCCGGACGTGAAGGTAGAGAGCGGCGGGGATACACCGCTGTACCGCTGGCTGTAGGCGCCGGCTTGCTGGCGAAAGCGGCGTGTCAGACAACATTAATGCTGGATGTGACGGCCTCTTCGCTGGCAAGCCAGCTCCTACCGGGCGCCGGCTTGCTGGCGATGAACGATGACGCGGTTTGCAGTGACCCTCAATACAGCGCAGCAAACAACTTGCGGCGATAGGTGGTCACCAGCGGGTGATCGTTGCCCAGCAGTTCGAACACCTGCAGCAACGTCTTGTGCGGCAAGCCTTCGCTGTAGCTGCGATTGCGGATGAACAGCTTGAGCAAGGCATCCAGCGCTGCGTCGTACTGCTGGCGGGCCAGCTGCTGGATCGCCAGCTGGTACACCGCTTCATCGTCCTGCGGGTTTTTCGCCAGGCGCGCTTTCAGGTCCGCCGCATCCGGCAGGTCCCTGGCCTGGCCGAGAAACTGGATCTGTGCCTTGGCACCGGCCAGGGCCGCCTTGTGTTCATCGCTCTTGACCGCGTCGAGCACGGTTTGCGCTTCGCCCAACTCGCCTCGTTCGGTGAGGCAGCGGGCGTAAAGAATCAGCGCCCCGGCGTTGGTGTTGTCTTCGCCCAGCAGCACTGTGAGGGCGGCTTCGGCGTCGGCAAAGCGGTTGTCATCGAACAGTGCCTGAGCCTGTTCGAATGGATCGGCCGCCGCGGGCGGCGGCATCTGCACATGGGGTTCAAGCATTGTGCGCACGGCGGATTCCGGTTGCGCACCGGCAAAACCGTCCACCGGCTGACCGTCCTTGAACAGCACGACCGTCGGCAGGCTGCGAATGCCGAAGCGCGAGACGATGTCCGGCTCGACGTCGCAATTGACCTTGGCCAGCAGCAACTCGCCCTGATAGCTCTCGGCGATGGTTTGCAGCATCGGCATCAGCGCCTTGCACGGCGCACACCATTCGGCCCAGAAATCCACCAGCACCGGTTTGTGGAAAGAGTTCTCGATCACCGATTGCTCGAAGTCGGCAGTGGTGGCGTCGAAGATGTACGGCATTTCCTGACTCATGGAGGATCTCGTAAAAGCGTGGATGGGGCAACTATACGGCTTGGCGGGGTGTGGCCGGAAGGGTGGGGCGTCGGGAGGTGTGTTGCCTGATCGGGCGCCTTCGCGAGCAAGCCCGCTCCCACAGGTTCAGCGTCGGTCTTGAGAGCACCGCTGAACTTGTGGGAGCGAGCTTGCTCGCGATGCTTTTAGCCGCGCCGCGCGTGATACAGGCTCACATGCCGGAACTCTTCAGGCTCGGCCAGATCGGGCAAGGTCATCGCCTCCAGCATCTCGATGCGCCGATACAGCGGATGACGAAAATCCCTCACCCGCGAATCCGCCACCAACGCTTCCCGGCCGCGGCTCAGGAACTCGTCGAGCAGCGGCAGATTCGCCCGGTCATACAGCACATCGGCCACCAGAATCAGATCGAACCGATCCGCCTCGGCAAAAAAATCCGTCGAGTAGCTGAGCTGTACCTCATTGAGTTCGGCATTCGCCCGACACGCAGCGATTGCCAGCGGATCCAGGTCGCACGCCACCACTTCCAGCGCCCCGGCCTTGACGGCGGCAATCCCCGCCACCCCGGAACCGGCGCCGAAATCCAGCACCCGCTTGCCTTTGACCCATTCAGGGAATTCAGTCAGATAGCGGGCCACCGCCAGCCCGCTGGCCCAGCAGAAACTCCAGTACGGCGGCTCATGCAGAATCCGCCGGGTTTCTTCCGGGCTGAAGGCGCGGTCCATCTTGTCGCCGTCGATCAGCCAAAGCTTCAGTTCGGTATCCGGCAAGGCACAAGCCACCAGCTGTGCATCACCGAGCAGTCCGGCCAACGCCTGTTGCAGGTCGAGCGGTGCAATCATGGTGCTTTGACGAACTGCAGTTGACCCATCGCCTGGGTCGTTGGCTGGGTGATGACTTGCGACGGCAGGTGCAAAATCAACTGACCGGACTGGCTGGCGCGGCCACGCAGTTCAACGCGGGCACCTGCCGGAAAGGATTCGGGGTTGAAACGCAGGCGAAATGGCAACACCTGGTTGGTGCCGATCAGGCTGGAGCTGGCGAGCAATTGTTGCGGGCGGTCCTGGTTGTCGATCACCAGCAGCGCCAGTTCGACTTCTGCGCCGGCCGGCACGCCTTGCAAGGTGCCGCTCAATTCACGTTGATACGCGGGCAACGGGCCGAGGTCGGCAGACTCCTTGGCTTTCTTTTGCGCCTGTTGCGGCGCTGGGCCGGGTGTCGGTGGCTGGGGCGCATCGCTGCTACAGGCCACCAGCAGGCTGAAAAGACTGAGCAAAATAAGCGGTCGTATGGACATTGGTGGCTCCAGCTGGGTGAAATCCATGGATCAAACGATATAACCCGTCTGTATACCGCAAAGCCTATGGCTTGTCTTGCCACCCGGATGCGCTACCATGGCCCTCCCTTTTTTTGTTGCCTGCCACCATGCACTGTCCATTCTGCGGTGCCAACGACACCAAGGTCATCGACTCGCGTCTGGTCGCCGAAGGCGAACAGGTGCGCCGCCGGCGCGAATGCCTGGCCTGCGGCGAGCGTTTCACGACGTTCGAGACGGCTGAACTGGTGTTGCCGCGCCTGATCAAAACCGACGGCAGCCGCCAGCCGTTCGACGAAGAAAAACTGCGTGCCGGCATGCAGCGTGCGCTGGAGAAGCGCCCGGTGAGTGTCGAGCGCCTCGAATCGTCGCTGGTGCACATCAAACATAAACTGCGCGCCACCGGCGAGCGCGAGGTCAAATCCCTCGTGGTCGGTGAACTGGTGATGGCCGAGCTGCAAAAGCTCGACGAAGTCGCCTACATTCGTTTCGCCTCCGTGTATCGGCGCTTCCAGGACCTCAACGAGTTCCGCGAAGAGATCGATCGCCTGGCCCGTGAGCCGGTGAAAGAATGACCATCTCCCCAGAACAAGCCATCCTCGACGCCCATTACATGGCCCGCGCGCTGGAACTGGCGCGCAAAGGTCATTACACGACACACCCCAACCCGCGGGTGGGCTGCGTGATCGTGCGTGACGGGCAAATCGTCGGCGAAGGCTGGCACGTACGCACCGGCGAACCCCATGCCGAAGTCCACGCCCTGCGCGCCGCTGGCGGCAAGGCTCGGGGCGCCACGGCCTACGTGACCCTCGAACCTTGCAGCCATCACGGCCACACGCCGCCCTGCGCCGATGCGTTGGTGAATGCCGGGCTGGCGCGGGTGGTGGCGGCGATGCAGGACCCGAATCCGGAAGTCGCCGGTCGCGGCCTGCAACGCCTGGCCCAGGCCGGCATCGCGACCGACAGCGGCGTGCTGGAAGGTGAGGCGCGCAAGCTCAACGAAGGCTTCCTCAAACGCATGGAACACGGCTTGCCGTTCGTGCGGGTCAAGTTGGCCATGAGCCTGGACGGTCGCACGGCGATGGACAGCGGCGAAAGCCAGTGGATCACCGGCACTGCAGCGCGTTCGGCGGTACAACGCCTGCGCGCCCAGGCCAGCGTGGTGCTGACCGGTGCCGACACGGTGCTGGCCGACAACGCCCGCTTGACCGTGCGTGCCGACGAGTTGGGCCTGGACGCGGAACAAACGGCGTTGGCGATGAGCCGTCCGCCGCTGCGCGTGCTGATCGACGGCCGCCTTGCGCGTGCCGCTGATGCGCCGTTCTTCAAGGCCGGCCCGGCGCTGGTTGCCACTTGCATGGCCGTCGAAGAGCAATACGCCAACGGTCCGGAATGCCTGATCGTGGCCGGTGAAGATGGCCTGGTCGACCTGCGCAAACTGCTGGTCGAGCTCGCCCATCGTGGCGTCAACGAAGTGTTGGTCGAAGCGGGTCCGCGTCTCGCCGGCGCCTTTGCCCGGCAGGGACTGGTCGACGAATTCCAGATTTTCATCGCCGGCAAGTTCCTTGGCTCCTCGGCACGGCCGTTGCTGGACTGGCCGCTGGCGCAGATGAAAGACGCACCCGAGCTCAAAATCACCGAAATCCGTGCGGTTGGCGATGATTGGCGAGTCATCGCCATTCCTGTGCCAGCGGCGAGCGTATAATTCCCGGCCTGCGCCACGCGACGGCCCTGTTCTCGAGGAGGACTCCATGTTTACCGGCATCATCGAATCCATCGGCAGTATTCGTGCATTGACCCCAAAAGGCGGAGATGTGCGGGTACACGTAGACACCGGCAAGCTCGATTTGAGCGACGTCAAACTGGGCGACAGCATTGCGGTCAATGGCGTATGCCTGACGGCGGTTGAATTGCCGGGTAACGGTTTTGCTGCAGACGTCAGCCGTGAAACCCTCGACTGCACCGCCATGAACGACCTGAAAAGCGGCAGCCCGGTCAACCTCGAAAAAGCCCTGACCCCGACCACACGTCTGGGCGGGCACCTGGTCAGCGGTCATGTCGATGGCGTGGGCGAAGTGGTTGCCCGCACCGAAAACGCGCGTGCCGTGGAATTCCGCATCCGCGCCCCCAAAGAACTGGCGAAGTACATCGCCCACAAAGGCTCGATCACCGTCGACGGCACCAGCCTGACCGTGAACGCGGTCGATGGCGCCGAGTTCCTGCTGACGATCATTCCGCATACCCTGAGCGAAACCATCATGGCGTCTTATCAGCCAGGTCGCCGGGTGAACCTGGAAGTGGACTTGCTGGCACGTTATCTGGAGCGCCTGTTGCTGGGCGACAAGGCCGCAGAGCCAACCTCCGGTGGCAACATTACCGAAAGCTTTCTGGCCGCCAACGGCTACCTCAAATCCTGAAACTCAATTTTGAAAGAAGGGGGGTGCCTTGTGGCGCTCAATAGCATCGAAGAGCTGGTTGAAGATATCCGCCAAGGCAAGATGGTCATCCTCATGGATGACGAAGACCGCGAGAACGAAGGCGACCTGATCATGGCCGCCGAGTGCTGCCAGCCCGAACACATCAACTTCATGGCCAAGCACGCCCGTGGCCTGATCTGCATGCCGATGAGCCGCGAGCGCTGCGAACTGCTGAAGCTGCCGTTGATGGCGCCGCGCAACGGTTCCGGTTTCGGCACCAAGTTCACCGTGTCCATCGAAGCGGCCACCGGCGTGACCACCGGCATCTCCGCGGCCGACCGTGCGCGCACCGTGCAGGCCGCCGCCGCGAAAGACGCCAAGGCTGAAGACATCGTCAGCCCCGGCCACATCTTCCCGCTGATGGCCCAGGCCGGCGGTACCCTGGCCCGTGCCGGCCACACCGAAGCGGCATGCGACCTGGCGCGCATGGCCGGTTTCGAGCCGAGCGGGGTGATCTGCGAAGTGATGAACGACGACGGCACCATGTCCCGTCGCGCCGAACTTGAGGCTTTTGCGGCCGAGCACAACATCAAGATCGGCACCATCGCCGACCTGATCCACTACCGGATGATCCACGAACGTACCGTTCAGCGGATTGCCGAGCAGCCACTGGACAGCGAACTGGGCCAATTCAACCTGGTGACCTATCGTGATTCCGTGGAAGGCGACGTGCACATGGCGTTGACCCTGGGCACCGTGTGCGGCGAAGAGCCGACCCTGGTCCGGGTGCACAACATGGACCCGCTGCGCGACTTGCTGATGGTCAAGCAGCCCGGCCGCTGGAGCCTGCGCGCCGCCATGGCCGCGGTTGCCGAGGCCGGCAGCGGCGTGGTGCTGTTGCTCGGTCACCCGCTCGATGGCGACGTGTTGCTGGCACACATCCGTGAAACCGCGGAGCACGTCCCGGCGAAAAAACCGACCACCTACAGCATCGTCGGTGCCGGTTCGCAGATCCTTCGGGACCTGGGCGTGCGCAAAATGCGCCTGATGAGTGCGCCGATGAAATTTAATGCGATATCCGGTTTCGATCTGGAAGTTGTAGAATACGTGCCCTCCGAATAATGACCGGCAGTTTGCGGGTCTGTATTCGCGGTTAACAAATCACTGAGGGATGCGTAGAAAACGCGTCCCGGCTCTTTAAGAGATCTAACGAATGACCCTGAAGACCATCGAAGGTACCTTCATCGCCCCTAAAGGCCGCTACGCTCTGGTAGTGGGCCGTTTCAACAGCTTCGTGGTTGAAAGCCTGGTCAGCGGTGCAGTTGATGCCCTGGTTCGCCATGGCGTGAGCGAAAGCGACATCACCATCATCCGTGCGCCTGGCGCCTTCGAAATCCCGCTGGTTGCGCAGAAAGTCGCTCAGAAAGGCGAGTTCGCAGCCATCATCGCCCTGGGTGCGGTCATTCGTGGCGGTACTCCGCACTTCGAATACGTGGCGGGCGAGTGCACCAAGGGCCTGGCCCAGGTGTCCATGGAGTTCGGTTTGCCGGTCGCTTTCGGCGTGCTGACCGTTGATTCCATCGAGCAAGCCATCGAACGTTCCGGCACCAAGGCCGGCAACAAAGGTGCTGAAGCTGCCCTGTCCGCCCTGGAAATGGTCAGCCTGCTGGCGCAGTTGGAGGCCAAGTGATTAGCGACGAAAGCGATCGTTTCAACCCGCGCGATCCAAAGCCTGCGGACGCCGGCAAGCCATCGAAAAGCGTCAAGCGTCGCGAAGCCCGTCAGCTCGCGACACAGGCGCTGTACCAATGGCACATGGCCAAGCAATCTTTGAACGAGATCGAAGCGCAGTTCCGGGTCGATAACGATTTCAGCGATGTCGATGCCGCTTACTTTCACGACATCCTGCACGGCGTTCCGGCTCACAAGCCTGAGATCGACGCTGCACTGACGCCGTGCCTGGACATCACCATCGAAGAACTGGACCCGGTTGAACTGGCCGTTCTGCGCCTGTCGACCTGGGAACTGCTCAAGCGCGTCGACGTGCCGTACCGCGTTGTGATCAACGAAGGTATCGAGCTGGCGAAAGTCTTCGGCTCCACCGACGGCCACAAGTTCGTCAACGGTGTGCTCGACAAACTGGCCCCGCGTCTGCGTGAAGCTGAAGTGAAGGCGTTCAAGCGCTGACAAGCGCTTGCAGCTGCCATGGGCGAATTTGAGCTGATCCGCAATTTCTTCGCCGCCGCGCCCTGTGCGCAGGGCGGCGAGGGCGTTGCTCTGGGGATCGGTGACGATTGCGCCTTGCTGGCTGTTTCCTCCGGGGAACAGTTGGCTGTTTCCACCGACACCCTCGTGGCCGGTGTGCATTTCGCAGACCCCTGCGACCCGTTTCTGCTCGGTCAGCGCTCGCTGGCCGTGGCCGTCAGCGACCTGGCTGCCATGGGCGCCACTCCTGTTGCCTTTACTCTTGCCTTGACCTTGCCGACGGTGACTGCCGATTGGCTGGAGGCCTACGCCCGTGGTTTGAACCTCATGGCGCAGGGCTGCGGTGTGGCACTGGTAGGCGGCGATACCACCCGTGGGCCATTGAGCCTGACCATGACCGTGTTCGGGCGTGTGCCCAGTGGTTTGGCGTTGACCCGTGGCGGCGCGAAGCCAGGCGATTTGTTGTGCGTAGGCGGTGACCTCGGTAAAGCCGCCGGCGCCTTGCCGCTGGTGCTCGGCCAGCGTACGGCTGAACCGGCTATCGCCGATCCGCTGCTGGCGCATTACTGGTCGCCACAACCGCAGCTGGGGCTGGGCATCGCGTTGCGGGGCAAGGCGACCTCGGCGCTGGACATCTCCGACGGCCTGCTCGCCGACTGTGGGCATATCGCCCTGGCATCGAAGGTCGGCATTCAAGTTGAACGGGACCGTTTGCCGCTGTCGAAGGCTTTAGTGGCCTTGCTCGGTCAGTCGGGCGCCGAATCGGCAGCGCTCAGCGGCGGTGACGATTACGTGCTGGCCTTCACCTTGCCGACCGTCGAGTTAGCGCCATTGCTGGCTGGCGGCTGGCCGATCCATGTGGTCGGACGAGTCATCGCGGGGCAGGGCGTGACATTGCTGGATGCCGACGGGCAAGACATCACCCCGCAAACCCGGGGTTATCAACATTTTCGGGAGACACCGTGACAGATCATCCCAATCAAGTCCCGGCGGAGTTCGTACCGCCCTCGGTCTGGCGCAATCCCTGGCATTTCATCGCGTTCGGCTTCGGCTCGGGCACCCTGCCAAAAGCGCCGGGTACCTGGGGTTCGTTAGTTGCGCTACCCTTTATTCCGTTGTGGCAGATGTTGCCCGACTGGGGTTACTGGCTGATGCTGGGCATCACCATGCTGTTCGGCTTCTGGCTGTGCGGCAAGGTGGCTGACGATTTGCGGGTACACGACCACGAAGGCATCGTCTGGGACGAAATGGTCGGGATGTGGATCACCCTGTGGCTGGTACCGGAAGGTTGGTATTGGTTGCTGGCAGGTTTTCTGATGTTCCGTTTCTTCGATATCCTCAAGCCGTGGCCGATTCACTGGATCGACCGGCATGTGCATGGTGGCGTCGGGATCATGCTCGACGATGTATTGGCCGGGGTGTTTGCGTGGTTGGCGATGCAGGGGCTGGTATGGATTTTCGCCTGAGTGGCGCAACAGGGGACTAGGGATGGCTCGACGCTGGCTGCTGGTCATGGTGTTCGCGATGCTGGGTGCCCTTGCCCAGGCGGCGGATGAACCGACGACCCCCTCCGTGATTCATCTGGCCAGCGAAGACTGGGAAGACTACACCGCCGCTGACGGTCACGGCTTGGGCTGGGACGTGTTGCGCGAGGTGTTCGAGCCGGCCGGGGTCAAGCTGGATATCCGTACCGAGCCCTACGTGCGCGCCATGGGGCTGGCCCAGCGGGGTGAAGTGGACGCTTGTGTCGGTTCCTATCGCGACGAGGCCAAGGATTTGCTCTATCCGCGCTGGCGCTTCGATACCGATCACATCTATGCCCTGGGCCTGTCCAGCAACCCGGCGCCGACCCTGGAAACCCTGGGCAGCTACCGATTGGCCTGGGTCCGCGGCTACGATTATCAGGACTACCTGCCCAACGTGCGTCGCTACAACGAAGTCTTGCGGCGTACTGGAATCCTGTCGATGCTGGTTCACAATCGCGCCGACTTTTACATCGATGCGCTGACCGAGGTCGACTACGTCGTCAAGCGGGCCAGGGATCCCTCGCAGTTCCGTCGCACCCATATAGCGGAATTGCCGCTGTACCTGTGCTTCGCCGATACGCCCAGGGCCCGTGCATTGATGGCGCTGTTCGACCAACGCATGGAGCAATTGGTGAAAAGCGGCCGGCTGAAACCGATTTTCGAGCGTTGGAAGCAGCCTTATCCGTTTTGATTCGAATTGAACCCGGCTCTTGAAACTGGCGATTAACCTACTGTAGGAGCGAGCTTGCTCGCGATGGAGTGTCAGTCGACACCTGCGTATCTGATACACCATCGCGAGCAAGCTTGCTCCTACAGGTCGTAATGCGGATTCAGTGATCAAACATTTTGATCGTTATGCCCCATAATTCAGCCTAAGCGTCAGTTGGAACCTGCTGTTACAATGCCGCGTCTGCGAATCTCCAGTACCTATAGATCAGGAGCACACCGGTGCCTGTCGTTTTTGTCGCCGCTTCCAAGCTGCCAACGCCTTTTGCGCAATTCACCATGCACGGCTTCCTCGATGAGGAAAACGGGCGCGAGCACGTCGTGCTGAGTCTGGGTGAGTTCGTCGACGGTGCCCCGGTACTCGGCCGGTTGCACTCCGAATGCCTGACGGGCGATGCCTTGTTCAGCCAGCGCTGCGATTGCGGCTCGCAGCTCGAAGCAGCCTTGCAGGCCATCGCCCGGGAAGGCCGTGGCGTATTGCTTTACTTGCGTCAGGAAGGCCGTGGCATTGGCTTGCTGAACAAGATTCGCGCCTATGAGTTGCAAGATGGCGGTGCCGACACCGTCGAAGCCAACGAGCGCCTGGGCTTTGCCGCCGACCAGCGCGATTACGCCATGTGCCTGCCGATGCTGCAGCACCTGGGCGTTGAATCCCTGCGTTTGATGACCAACAACCCACGCAAGGTCAAAGCTCTGACCGACATGGGTATCGTGGTCGCCGAGCGCGTACCGCTGCACACCGGCCACAATCCGCACAACAAACTGTACCTGGCCACCAAGGCCAGCAAGCTCGACCACATGATGGGCAACGAACACCAGGGCGAGGCAGACCGGGCGTGACCCGCGGTCAGGTGCGGCGGCGACTGTCCGTCAATTGGTGGCAATACCTGGCGCTGGCCCTGGCGCCACTGTTCGTGATCAACGGCGTGTTTGGCCAGGGCGAGGCGATCCTGCCAGTGCTGGCGATGCCATTGTTCATCGCCGGTGTGGCCTCGATGTTTATCAGCCTGAAATTCTTCGGTGGCTACAAACACGGGCTGATCGCCACCCAGAAAGCCCTCGACACCCCTGACGAACCCGCCGCCTGGATCGCCCTGGCCGCCAAGCGTCGTACCGCATTCCTCGCCGCCGCCCTGCCGGCGTGGATCGGTGCGTTGGCGGTGTTCGTCGGCCTTGAAGCGGTGCCGCTGATGCTGCTGGCGCTGTCGACCCTGGTGCTGTTCTACCTCTACCGTATTCCGCGTCAACTCGGTTGATGCGCTGCGTCTGGCTGGCAGTGTTGCTGCTGGCCGCCAGCGGCTCGGCGACTGCGGTCGAACGCGTGGTCAGCCTGGCGCCATCGCTCTCCGAAATCGTCGTCGAACTGGGTTCAGCCGATCTTCTGGTGGGTGTGCTGGATGCCGGTGAACGTCCTGCCGAACTCAAAGATATTCCTTCGGTTGGCCGCTATGGTCAGTTGGACATGGAGCAGCTGCTCAGCCTGAAACCCGACTTGCTGCTGCTCTGGCCCGGCAGCGTCGGCCCGGCCCAGCGTGAGCAGCTCAAGCGGCTGAACATACCGACCTACGTCGCCGAACCCCACAACCTCGAACAGCTCGCCGCGCAGATCGAGGCGATTGCCACGCAACTCGGCAGGCCGCAGCGTGGTGTTTCATTGGCGGGGAATTTGCGTCAGCAACTGGATGCGTTACGCCAGCGTTATCGTCGGGATGAGCCGTTGCGGGTGTTTTACCAGGTTTGGGATCGGCCGCTGTACACCGTTGGTGGCGGGCAGATCATCAGTGATGCGCTTGAGGTGTGCGGCGCGCGCAATGTGTTCGCCGACTTGGCATTGCCGGCGCCTCAAGTCAGTATCGAAGCGGTGCTGCAGCGCAATCCCGAGGTGATTCTGGCCGGTGATCAGGCGCAGCTCGATGCGTGGAAGGTGTGGCCGCAGGTGGCGGCGGTGGCGCAGGGGCAATTGCTGCTGGTGACGGATAAAGGCCTGGAGCGGCCGAGTGGGCAGATGATCGAGGCGACTGCCAAGCTGTGCCAGGTCATTGCGCCGGACCGGTGAGATCGCGATGAGGCCAGTCCAGACACTGCAAGCGTCAGGTCAGAGCCCCGGCGTCCAGGTCACCCCAAACATCCACGCCCGACCTTCCTCGCGATACCCATACTGACTACTGTCATGGCTGTACAGCGCCCGGCTGTAACCCTTGTCCAGCAGGTTATCCACCCTCAGCTCAAGATTGACCTCGCGATTCAGCTCCCAACTGCTGCGCAACCCCAGCAAGGCGTACCCACCCAACGGCTGCTGATTGTTCTCGTCGTCATAGCTGCTGCTCACTGCCTGCCAGCTCGCGCCTAAGCCCAGGCGGTCGAACTGCCGATCCAGATCCAGGCTCAAGGTCCGCCGCGCACGACGGGCTAGCGTGTGGCCACTGTCGCGGTCCCGCGGGTCCATGATTGCCACTGCGAGGTTACTCTGCCAGCCAAACAGCTCCTGCTTCAATGCCGCTTCAAACCCGTTGATCCGGGCCGAGGCAACGTTCTGCGGCCGTGAGTTGCTGCCGAAAATAATCGCGTCTTCCAGGTCCGTACGATACAGCGAAGCTTCCAGCCGGCTGGTTTCAGTCAGCTGACTGCGCCATTGCAGCTCGTAGCTTTTCGAAGTCTCGGGCTTGAGGTCCGGGTTGCCGAAGTCCGGGTAATACAGGTCATTGAACGTCGGTGCGCGGAAACCTTCGCTGTAGGTCAGCAACAGGTCGTTGTCCGGGGCCAGCGGCAGGGTGAAGGTGCCGCTCCAGCTGTTCTGGCCGCCGAACTGCTGGTTCTGGTCGCGGCGCAACCCCAACTCCGTGGAGAAGCTGTCCGCCTGATAGCGATGCTGGATGAACGCCGCGCGGTTCCAGCGGCTGTCTTCGTCGAAGGGTGTGCTGCTGTTGATGCGGTCTTCGTACCAGTCGCCGCCGAGGATCAGGCTGTTGCGGTCGCTCAGGGTCAGATCGTTCTGCCAGTTCACCGAGTCGCGATAAGTGTTGAATACGCTGCGTTCCGCGCTGAGCTTGTCGAGTGTCTTCTCGCGGTTTTCACTGTGGCCGACTTCGACGCGGGTTTTCCACACCTCGTTGATCTTCGCGTCGAGGTAACTGCTGGCGCCACTGACCGTGAATTCGTTGTAGGGCTGTTCCTGAACCGATTCGAACGTGGTCATGTCGAAGCGGCCGAACGGATTGTCGAATGCGCTTTTGCCGCGGTTATCGAGCAGGTTGGCGCCGATTTCGATGTCATCGGTGAGAGCGTGACTCAGGCTCAAACTGAGCGACTTGTTGCGGTACTCATCGTGATCGCCATCGCTCGGATAAGACGCGTGGGTGCGATTGATCCCGGCCGTTTCATCGAGGCTGGCGCCAAGGTTGAAGCGGGTTTGCTCATCACCTCCGGATAGCCCGAGGCTGCGTTCCCAGGTCTGGTTGCTGCCAAAGCCCACGTGCAGGCGCGGATGCAGGCCTTGTTCGCCGCCACGACGGGTAAATATTTGAATCACCCCGCCAATCGCATCGCTGCCGTAAATCACCGAACGCGAGCCACGCAGCACTTCCACGCGCTCGACCTGCTCGATATTGATGTGTTGCAGGTTGCTGTCGCCGGAGGTGGAGTTGCCGATGCGTTGACCGTCCACCAGCACCAGGCTCTGCGCCGACTTGGTTCCGCGTATGTACACCCCCGGCAGGCTGCCGCGCCCGCCGGTTTGCCCGATCTGCACCCCCGGTACCCGACGCAGCAAATCCGTGACGCTGCCCGGTTGCAGGCGATCGATGTCTTCGCGGGTGAACACGGTATTGGCGGCGCTGCTGTCGTTGCGGGCTTCGACCTGGCGGTTGGCACTGATCAGAACATCGGGCAGTTTCAGGGCCTGGTCGCGTTCGAAGGTGTCGGCCAGGAGTGGGCCGGACGGCAGAAGGGTCAGCGTCAGGGCGAGGCGGGAGAGATTCATGGATTATTCGTAGAAATCGAAGAAAACTCGGTCCCCTGTAGGAGCTGGCTTGCCAGCGAAGCTTTTGGCGTCCTTGAGGACGCCTTCGCCAGCAAGCCGGCTCCTACAGGAGGCGATTGGGTTTACAAATTGAGCAATTGCAGGCGCTGACGAATCGATGCCTCGATTCCAGCCTCATCCAATCCGCACTCCGCCAGCATCTGCGCAGGCTTGGCGTGCTCGACGTAGCTGTCCGGCAAGCCCAGATGCAGCATCGACTTGAGGATGTTTTCCCGGGCGAGGAACTCGCTGACCGCGCCGCCGGCACCGCCCATGATCGCGTTCTCTTCGACGGTCACCAACAGCTCGTGGCTGCCGGCGATCTCGCGCACCAGTGCCTCATCCAACGGCTTGACGAAGCGCATGTCGACCACGGTCGCATCCAGCGTCTGGGCCACTTTCAACGCCTCTGCCAGCTGCACGCCGAACACCAGCAGGGCGACCTTGCTGCCCTGGCGGCGAACGACACCCTTGCCGATTTCGATCGGCTCGAGGTCTTTCTCGATCGTCGCGTTCGGGCCGGAGCCGCGCGGATAACGCACCGCCGCCGGGCCGTCGAACAGGTGGCCGGTGGTGAGCATTTTACGCAGTTCGTTTTCATCGCTCGGGGTCATCACCAACATGCCGGGGATGCAGCGCAGGAACGACAGGTCGAAGCTGCCCGCGTGCGTCGGGCCGTCTTCGCCCACCAGGCCTGCGCGGTCGATGGCAAACAGCACATCGAGGTTTTGCACGGCCACGTCATGCACCAGCTGGTCGTAACCCCGTTGCAGGAACGTCGAATAGATCGCCACCACCGGTTTCGCGCCTTCGCACGCCATGCCGGCGGCGAAGGTCACGGCGTGTTGCTCGGCAATCGCCACGTCGAAGTAACGCTGCGGGAAACGCTCGCTGAACGCCACCAGGTCCGAGCCTTCTTTCATCGCCGGGGTAATGCCCACCAACCGCGGGTCGGCAGCGGCCATGTCGCACAGCCATTCGCCGAACACGCCGGAATACTTCGGCCCGCTGGCTTTTTTCGGCGCAGCGGCCGGCGCGTCCACCGGTTCGAGCTTGGTGATGGCGTGGTAACCGATCGGGTCGACTTCCGCCGGGGCGAAGCCTTTGCCTTTCTTGGTCACCACGTGCAGGAATTGCGGGCCTTTCAGGTCGCGCATGTTGCGCAGGGTGGCGATCAGGGTCGGCAGGTCGTGGCCGTCGATCGGGCCGATGTAGTTCCAGCCCAGCTCTTCGAACAACGTGCCGGGCACCAGCATGCCTTTGGCGTATTCTTCGGTGCGACGGGCGATTTCCCAGGCACCGGGCAGGCGCGACAGGACCTTTTTGCTGCCTTCGCGCATGCTCGCGTAAGTGCGGCTGGAAAGAATCTTCGCCAGGTAGTTCGACAGCCCGCCAACGTTGCGCGAGATCGACATGTCGTTGTCGTTGAGGATCACCAGCATGTTGGCGTTCACTTCCGGCGCATGGTTCAGCGCCTCGAACGCCATGCCGGCAGTCAACGCACCGTCGCCGATCACCGCGATTGCCTTGCGATCACTGTTCTGCAGGCGGGCGGCGATGGCCATGCCCAGCGCTGCGCTGATCGAGGTGCTGGAGTGGCCGACGCCAAAGGTGTCGTACTCGCTCTCGGAGCGCCGCGGGAAAGCGGCGACGCCGTCTTTCTGGCGCAGGGTGCCCATGCGCTCGCGACGGCCCGTGAGGATTTTGTGCGGATAGGCCTGATGACCCACATCCCACACCAGCCGGTCGTCCGGGGTGTCGAAGACGTAATGCAACGCGATGGTCAGCTCGATGACGCCCAGGCCGGCACCGAAATGCCCGCCGGTCTGACCGACCGTGTAGAGCAATTCCAGGCGCAACTCATCGGCCAGGGTTTCCAGCTCGGCTTCGCCCAACCGGCGCAGGCCGTCCGGCGTGTTGGCACGGTCGAGCAGGGGCGTGGTCGGGCGCTTGCGGGGAATCTCATGAAACGTCGTGGGCATCAGGCGAATCGTTATAGGTATAAAAGATGCGGCAGTTTACCTGATGCATCGCCCCCTGCCCACGCGTAGGTCTCAAGTTGGCGGATACGCCGTCAGCTGCGCCGGCCGACGATATAGCGGGCCAGGTCGCGCAACGGTTCGGCGGCCGCGTCAAACGGTCGCAGTGCATGCAAGGCCTGATCGCGCAGTTCCAGGGCGTAGGCCTTGGCTGCGTCGAGGCCGAGCAGGGCCGGATAGGTCGGCTTGTCCCGCGCGATGTCGGCACCCTGGCGTTTGCCGAGGGTTGCGGTATCGCTTTCGACGTCGAGAATGTCGTCCTGCACCTGAAACGCCAGGCCGATGGCTTGGGCATAAGCCTGCAGCGACTTCAATTGGTCTTTCTCGGCACGGCCGCTGGCCAGGGCGCCGAGTTGGACGCTGGCCTCGATCAGCGCACCGGTCTTGTGCCGATGCATGTACTCAAGGGCTTTCTGATCGAGCTTCAGGCCGACCGAACCGAGGTCGATGGCTTGGCCGCCGACCATGCCGGCCGGGCCTGCCGCCAACGCCAGGGCGCTGACCATTTGCAGGCGGATCTCGGCATCCACAGCGCTCAGGCGCGGGTCCAGCAGGGCGCTGAAGGCCAGGCTCTGCAAACCGTCGCCCGCCAGGATCGCGCAGGCTTCGTCGAATTTCTTGTGCGTGGTCGGCTGGCCACGACGCAGGTCGTCGTCATCCATGGCCGGCAAATCGTCGTGCACCAGGGAGTAGGCGTGGATCAGCTCCACGGCACACGCTGCGCCGTTGGCGTGCTCAGCCTTGCCGCCCAGCGCTTCGCAGGCGGCGTAGGCCAGCAACGGACGCACCCGTTTACCGCCATTCATCACGCTGTAACGCATGGCTTCGTAAAGACGTGCAAGCTCGGGGCCTGGCGCGATGAACAGGCTTTCCAGTGCCGCATTGACACGGTCCTGGCTGGTGGCCGAATACGCTGCAATCATTCTGGCAAATCCGCGTCGAAGGGTTCCTCGGCCAACTCGCCATCACGCTCGAGCAGCACTTGAACCTTTTGTTCGGCCTGGGCCAGCGCCGCCTGGCAATCGCGGGTCAGGCCGATGCCTTGCTCGAAAGCCGTCAGCGAGTCTTCCAGCGACAATTCGCCATTCTCCAGACGCTCGACCAGCGTTTGCAGTTCAGCGAGCGATTGTTCGAAATCCAGTGCAGCTTTTTTGCGGGCCATGGCGGCTATTTCCGGTTGACGTTAAACCGGCGCGACACTAGCAGACATGGGGGGTATGGGCAAATGAGCGGGGTATTGGGAGTTGCAGTTTGCGGCGCCTCCAAGAGTGATTTTGGTTATTCGGCTCATTTTGTGAGCCGAATAAGCGCGCTATTCGGCTCACGCCCGGCAAATCCCATAATTCCTACAGCAAATAGAGAGCTGTCTGATTGTTAAAAAACCGCTGAATGGCTAATCTTCGGGTCTTCTACAACCCCACGGTCACGGGGCTTTCAGACGAAACGCAGGGCTTGGATCTGTAACGCGCCGAGGATCAGGCGCAAGGTTTCGTCAGGCATGGCAGGAGGCGTCACATGCGTTCATTGCTGCTGTTGCTGATGGGGCTGGTCTGCGCCACCGCTGCCAGGGCCGAACCCACGGCCGAACTGTCGGAACCGGTAGGCGGCTGGCGCTACCATGGCCTGCTGGACCGCAGTGAACAGCCTCAGGTTGCCTATCCCACGCCGCCCATCGACCGCGGCGTGCAGCGCAATCGCACGATGATCGAAGGCCAGCTCAAGGCCATAGGCACCCAACGCGGGCCCCATACCCTGGCGGTCAACGGCAATCCCCTCAACCTGTACACCGACGACCAGGGACGTTTCGCCCGGCCGTATGCCTTTGGCGCCGGTTCCAACAGCGTCGAAGTGCGCAGTGCCGAAGGCCAATCGCTCAAGCGCGTTCAATTCTATGAAGCCAACAACCTGCGCACGCCGGCGCGGATTCGCCTGGTGCTGGGTTGGGACGATCCGAAGGCCGAGCTCGACCTGCATATCATTACCCCCGACGGCCAGCATGCGTTCTGGGCGCGCCCGGCGATGAACAACGGCGGTGGCCTGGACCCGGATGGCGTCGACGGCCCCGGCCCGGAAATGTTCACCATGACCGCGCCGATGCATGGCACTTATCTGGTTTATGTGAACTATTGGGGCAACTTCGGCAGTGGCGGCTATAACTTCGATGAGCGCGGCAACCAGAACGAGGTGATCACCTCGCAAATCAACCTGGTACTGAACGAAAACACTGTCGACGAGAAACGTGAGACCTTCATCGTGCCCCTGCGCGCGATCGGTGACCTGCTGCTGGTCAAGACTTTCAACTATTGAACATCCCGCACCACGGATGAATTGGGTGTTGTGAAATGAGCGATAACACTGTGACGCCGGCCGCCACCGCACCTGCCGCCAAACCTACCCGGCGCTGGCCGGTGCTGTTGGGCGGACTGTGCCTGGTGGCTGGCGCGGCTGGCGGATTGGGCTGGTTCATGCACCAGTCCAAGGCGCCGCCGGCGCAATTGGCCAGCGACAAATTAGGCATGAGCCGGCCGGACGGTCTGCTCGAAACCCATTCCTTGAGCCAATTGCCCAAGGACTTGCTGGCGGTGCCGTTTCTCAAGGAAACCCTCACCGAAGATTTCGTCTTCTATTACCAAACCCATGCCGATCGTCTCGGGCTGATCGGCAGTCTGCGGCGGATCATTTACGAGCATGACCTGAAACTGCAGGACAGCCTGATCGAACAGCTGTTCGATCAGCCGGCGGACGTGGCGCTGTGGCGCGGGGCGGATGGCCGGCTCAAGGATTTCCTGTTGGTGATGGATCGCGGTGGCCTGGCCAAGGTATTGGAACCGCTGGCCAAAGTGGCGCTGGATGATACGCAGCTGAGCAGGCTTGGCGAGGTGAAAGTCGGCGCCGACGACGTGGCGCTTTATCAGCTCAACTACAACGCCAGCAAGGCCATGGTGTTCGCCTCCCATGGCGACAAGCTGGTGGTGCTGTCGAATCCGTCCAGGCTCTACGATCCAGGCAGCGGCACACCTGAAGCACCGGGCAGCGTCTCGACCCAGGCCATCGCCGCATTGCTCAACGGTGACCAATTGTTCCCCGAAGCCTTCGGCCTGCAACCTCGCGCGCCTGAGGTGAAACAACGTTTGTCAGTCAATGCCAGCGTCCTGGCCATGGGTTATCAGCGTTTTATCCCCAACTTCGCCGGCCTGCGTTTCGACATGGACGACAAGGGCTGGCACAGCTTTCTCGCCATGGATGAACTGGAAAACCAGCCGGACTTCGATTTCAAGCCCATCTGGCAAGCCATGCCCATGGGGGCCAGCGCTTGTGTGGCCTTGCCCTTGGCCGCCGAGCAACAGCAACCATTGCTGGTAAAACTCGGCGCTGACGATGCGGTTGCACAGGCCCTGACCGAACACATGGCAGGTGCCGCCGGCTTGTGCTGGTATGCCGATTCGCGGCTGTATACGCCATTGTTGGTGGTCAGCCTGAACGACGATGACAGCGCAAAGCTCGACGGCGATCTGGGTAATTTGTTCGGCTCCATGGTCGGTGCTTACGAAGGCAAGGTCGACGCGCATATATTCCCGGTGGTCGAGAAGCAGGTAGGTGACAGCCATCAGTGGCAGCGCCAGGTCAGCTCCAACTTCGGCCCCTATAAAGCCCGGGATGCCGAGCAACCGGACGCGATTACTGGCAAGGCATTCATGCGCGTGAGCCTGGCGCGCCACGGTTCGACGCTACTGTTCTCCCTCGACGACAAGCTGGTGGATAAAGCCCTCGGCACCCTCGACAAACGCTTCCCGCCCATGGCCGACGTCTTACCCAAAGACCTGCTGATGCCGGTCTACTTCGGCCCGGATTCCATGGCGCAACTGATGCAGCGGGAAACCCTCGACAGCCTGCCGCAGGACATGGCGCCGGTGTTCTACAACGCCGCGCAAACTTACCTGATCCCGAAACTGCGCAAGCTCGGCGGCTACGGCAAGTATGCCCTGACCTTGCCCGAAGGCAGCGAGCCCGACGGCCACTGGCAATGGTTGCCGCTGGAGTGGAAAGCCCTGTGAGCGCATTCATCCGAGGCCTCGGCCTGCTGGCGATGCTGCTGGGCAGTCGCGTCTTTGCCAACGAAGCTGCAGCGCTCGACCCGCAGCAATCCCAGGTATTCCGCGCCTGGTTCGTGCGCATCGCCCAGGAACAACTGACCCAGGGGCCGAGCCCGCGCTGGTACCAGCAGGACTGCGCCGGCCTGGTGCGGTTTGCCGCCAACGAAGCGCTGAAAGTCCATGACGATAAATGGCTGCGCAGCAATGGCCTGTCCAACCGCTACCTGCCACCGGAAATGCTACTGAGCGATACGCAACGAAGCCTCGCCCGGCAATGGCAGCAGGGCGGCGGCAAGGTCGGGCCTTACGTCAACGCGATCAAGCTGATCCAGTTCAACAGCCATCTGGTCGGCCGCGACATAGCGCAGGCCCGGCCCGGCGACCTGATGTTTTTCGATCAGGGCGACGACCAGCACCTGATGATCTGGATGGGCCGCTACATCGCCTATCACACCGGCACCACCACCCCTACAGACAACGGCATGCGTTCCGCGAGCCTGCAGCAACTCATGACATGGAAGGACACCCGATGGATTCCCGACGCAGCCAACCCCAACTTCATCGGCGTCTATCGACTGAATTTTCTCTCCCAATGAGCGGTGCCCGCATGCTGCGTCTTTTGTCTCTGCTGTTGGTATGGGTCCTGCCTTTTTCGGTGGTCAACGCCGAAGACACCGTCGAGCCAAGCGGCTACAAGCCAGTGGCCGGTGAAAGCTTTTTCCTGTTGGCCGACAGCCGCTTTGCCAGCGATGAACAGGCAATGGTGCGCCTCGAAGCGCCGGGCCGCGACTATCGCCGATTTCGCATGGAGCCTTACGGCGGCGCCGACATTCGCGTGTATCGGATCGACAAGCCGCTGGATTTCCTCAAGCGTCAGAAGAACCTGCACCGGGTGGTCAGTGATGGTCAATTCAAAGGCGAAGGCCTGTCGAATACCCTCGCCTACCTGTGGGACAACTGGTGCCGAAAATCCCGTCGAGTGATGCAACGGGCGTTTTCCTACGAGTCGCGTAAACAAGTCACCGAAGAAGTGCCGGAATTGAAGATGGGTACGGCCATCGCCGCGCCAACGCCCTACGACGCGCAGCCGCAATTTGCGCTGATTCCAGGTTTGCCGGTGATCAGCCAATTCCGTTATCCGCTGTGGCAAGCCAAACCGATCCAGCCGCCAGCCGGGGTGAACCTGGCCGGCTCTTCCAGCGAATTCGTCAGTGTTGCACCGGGCAACGTCTACATCCCCTTGGGCAACCTGAAGCCGGGTCTATATCTGGTGGAAGCACTGATCGGCAAGTACCGCGCGACCACCATGGTCTTCGTCTCCAACACCGTGGCGGTGAGCAAGATCGCCGGTGACGAGTTGCTGGTCTGGGCCGCGCGCAAACACCAAGGCAGTTCGGTGCCGAAGGTCAATGTGCTGTGGACCGATGGTCTGGGCGTGATGAGCAGTGGCGCCACCGATGCCGATGGGTTGCTACGGTTGAAACACGTCAGCCCGGAGCGTTCGTTCGTGATTGGCGAGGACGAAGAGGGTGGGGTGTTCGTCTCCGAAAATTTCTACTACGACAGCGAAATCTACGACACCAAACTCTATGCCTTTACCGACCGGCCGCTGTATCGGCCGGGGGATTGGGTGTCGCTGAAAATCGTCGGTCGCGAGTTCAAGAATGCTCGTGACTCGGTGCAGCCGACCGCCGCCGACGTCAACGTCACCGTGCTCGATGCAACCGGCACCGCATTGCAATCCCTGGCGCTGAAGCTCGATTCCAAGGCTGGGACCCAAGGTCGCTTCCAATTGCCGGACAACGCCGTGGCCGGCGGTTATGAATTGCGTTTCAGCTACAAGGACCAGGCCTACAGCAGTGCCTTTCGCGTCGCCGAATACATCAAGCCGCACTTTGAAAT
The DNA here is from genome assembly GCF_002029345.1 of Pseudomonas sp. VI4.1. Taxonomy (NCBI): domain Bacteria; kingdom Pseudomonadati; phylum Pseudomonadota; class Gammaproteobacteria; order Pseudomonadales; family Pseudomonadaceae; genus Pseudomonas; species Pseudomonas sp. VI4.1. The sequence continues at coordinate 14,210 of NZ_MULM01000168.1, read as the reverse complement.
CTCGCTCAACCTGGCCAAGCAGGATTACCGCACCGGTGAACCGGTCAAAGGTAGCCTGGTGCTGCTGTACCCGGACGGCAAACCCGTGGCCAATGCCAAATTGAGCCTCAGCCTGCGCGCCCAGCAACTGTCGATGGTCGACAACGAACTGCAGTACCTCGGGCAATTCCCGGTGGAGCTGACCAGTACCGAACTGACGACCGATGCCAAAGGCAACGCGACCCTCGACCTGCCGGCAGCGGAGAAACCGAGCCGCTATATGCTCACCGTGTTTGCCAGCGATGGCGCGGCGTATCGGGTCAAGACCACCAAGGAAATCCTCATCGACCGCGGCGCCGCGAGTTTCAGTCTAAGCGCGCCCCAGCGTTTCAGTGCGGTGGGCGACAAGGTCGCGTTCAGTTATCTGAATGTAGGTGGCAGCGAGCAGGGCAAAGCCGTCACGCCGAGCAGTTATGGCTGGGTGCGTCTGGAAGACCAGAGCACCGGCGAGGGCCAGCTGGTGGCCACCGACAAAGGCTTCACGCTGGCGTTCGAGCGTGCGGGCACTTACAACCTGACCTTGAAGGATGATCAGGGCCGAGTCATCGGCGCCACGGGCCATTCGGTCACCGGCGAGGGCGTCAAGGCCGTGCCCGGTACCGTTGAGATCGTCCTCGATAAACCGCAGTACAAGGCCGGCGATGAAGCGCTGGCCTTGATCACTTTCCCTGAGCCGGTCAGCGATGCATTGCTGTCGCTGGAGCGGGACAAAGTCGAGGCCACGGCGCTGCTGTCCAAGGGCGACGATTGGCTGCAAGTGGAAAAACTCAGCGAGACGCAATACCGCGCGCGGATTCCGGTGAAAGACAGCTTCGCGCCAAACCTGACCTTCTCCGTGCTCTACACCAAGAGTGGTCAATACAGCTTCCAGAACGCTGGCATCAAGGTGATTGCCCCGCAGATCGACGTCGCCATCGCCACCGATAAAGAGTCGTATCAGCCGGGCGATACCGTGTCGGTTGACCTCACCACCGAGTTCGACGGCAAGCCGATTCCGGCGCACCTGACGGTCAGTGTGGTGGACGAAATGGTCTACGCGCTGCAACCGGAAGTCGCGCCGAGCATCGACCAATTCTTCTATCACCCGCGCCGCAACAACGTGCGCACCAGCGCCAGCCTGTCGTTCATCAGCTATGACGTGGCATTGCCGGGCAGCCCAGGCGCGCCGGGCAAGGCCAACCGCAGCGAGCGCGGGGTGAAAGTGCTGGAGCGCCCGCGTCGCGAAGACGTCGACACCGCCGCCTGGCAACCGGAACTACTGACCGATGCCAACGGCAAAACCCGCTTCACGTTCAAGATGCCGGACTCCTTGACCCGCTGGCGCATCACCGCCCGGGCCATCGCCGATGACGGTCAGGTCGGGCAGAAAAAGCAGTTCGTGCGCTCGGAAAAGCCGCTGTACTTGAAGTGGAGCGGGCCGAGCCGATTCCGGCGCGGCGATAAACCGGATCTCGGTGTGTTCGCCTTCAGCCAGGGCGAGCAACCGGTGGCGGCTGAACTGGTGATTCATTACGGCGGCACCGAACAGCGTGTCCCGGTGACGTTGAATAACGGTATCAATTACGTCGCGCTACCAGCGTTCGAATTGGCCAATGGCGAGTGGGCCGCTGAGCTGGTGCAAGACGGCAAAACCGCTGACGCCCTGGCCGTGCGCCTGACCACGACCGGTGAAGGTTGGCAGGTGATCCAGAGCCAAAGCCTGGACGTCGCCAGCGGTGATACGCCGCTGGCTTTGCCCGCGGACGCGACGGATATTCGCCTGCGCCTGGATGACAGTGCGCAAGCGCTGTTCCGTTCGGCGCTGGACGATTTGCTGAGTTATCCGTACGGCGGCGTTGAACAGACCGCCAGCCGTTTGCTGCCATTGAGCATTGCCTATCCGACGCTGTCATCGAACCCGCGGATCCGCGATCGCTTGCGTCTGATCATGCAGAACAGCCGTCTACGCCTGGTGCAAATGGCCGGGCCGTCGGCGAGCTTCACCTGGTGGGGCATGGATGGCGAGCCGGATGCGTTTCTCACCGCTTACGCCTATTACGCCGACTGGCACGCCAGCAAGGCGCTGGCGCTGAGCCTGCCGCCGGAGCATTGGCAGCGAGTGCTGGAGGTCTATGCGAAACAGGCGAAGAACACGCCGCTGTTGCAGCGGGCGCTGATTGTGTCCTTCGCCAAACAGATGCAACTGCCGGTGAACACCTTGCTCAGTGGATTGATGGATGACCTGGCGAACGCCGGCGAGGGCCATGCCGCAAACCTGATGGAAGATGGCGAGGACAGCATCGTCATGAGCGATCCGGATTCGGCGCTTGGGTTGGCCAGTGCTCGTGTGCTGACCGCGTCTTTGGCGCGCCAGGCGAAGGTCGATATGCCGCAGGCGTTCACTCGGCAACTGGCGGATGCGCAGCAGCGCCTGGACGTCAGTTCCCAGCCGTTTGCCGAAGCGTTGAATCTATCGCTGAAGACCTTCGACCAGGCTCACGCTCACGCGTTGTTGCAGCGTTTGCTCCCCCGGCAATCGACGCTGGAACGCGCACTGGCGCTGACCTGGTTGCAGCACAGTATCGAGCAGGCGTCGCCCGCCGTCGCGCTCAAACCGGGTGACGGCTGGAAGCCGGAGCAGGGGGCGACCGGTGAAGTTTACTGGACGTGGCAGGGTGCTTCGTCCGTGCCTGCGCTGCTGTCCCTGGACGGGGCGCAAGAGCGTCCGGTGCGGGCCGCGTTGAGTTATCAGACCCTGCAACCTCCGGTCGAACCGTCGGCCGTGACCATCACCCGTCGCCTGTCCCGTCTGGTGCCGGGTGACGAAGCGTTCAACTTCAAACTGGAAGCGGTCGGCAACAAGCCGTTGTCCAGCGACAGCCTCTACCTGGACGAAGTGATCATCACCAGCAAAGCCGCGCAGCCGCTGCGCTACGGCATGCTCGAAGTGCCGCTGCCACCGGGTGCGGACGTCGAGCGCACGACGTGGGGCATCAAGCTCATCGGCAAGGCTGGCACTGAGCCGACCGCGTTGGAAAAAGCGCGTTTCGAGCCGGGGCAAATGGCTTATGCGATTCCGGTTGATGCGTTGAGCGGCGAACTGCGCCTGCGTCACTTGGTGCGCTTCTCGCAAAAAGGTCAGTTCAACCTGCCGCCGGTTCGCTTCACCCAGGTCTATGCGCCACAGCATCAGGCCCAGGAACAAAAGCCGGCACTGGGCCAGGTCACGGTCCACTGACATGGCCCGGTCCATGGTCTGGTTGCTGCTGTGCTTGATCCCTGCGCTGGCCACTGCACAGGATGAGTCGCTGCGCCTGGGCTTCAAGGGGCAATTGCTGTCCTTGAACCAGACCCGGTTGATCTCCCGGGAACCATTGCCTTCCGGGCTGGAGACTCCGCTGGGCAGTGTATGGAAGTTGTTTGTTTATGGCTGGCTGGTGGACACCGGCGCGCGTGAACCGGCTTATGAATGTCGCGGGCAGTCGACAGAGGAGGTTTATTGCTGCGCGGCGGGCGGCAAGATCGAGCGTGATCAAGCGCTGGTAAAGTCCTGCGGGTTGTATTTTGACCCTGAGCGTTTGCGCATTACTGGCGTTGAGTGGCGCCAGTACTGGCAGGCGCGCCAGGCGCCGGAGTGGTTGCTGGACTTGCCGTCGTTGCAGCCTGCCACTCGGGTTTCAGTGACTGAGTTATTGCAGGCGCTGAGCATGATGCCAGCGCAGGATCAGGCACGGCGGGTGCTACTCGATTTGGTTTTGCACGCCGCCGACGGCAATGTCGTGGGCGAGCTTGGCGGCCGGTTGCGAGTGAAAACCTGGAGTTGGCTGGACGATCAGGATCCTGGGTCGCGCCAGGGTGGGTTTGCCGGGTGGTTGGCGGATGGAACGCCGATCTGGGCCGGTGGCCGAGGAACCAGTCAGAGGGTGTTGCGCGATTACGGCGAAGCACTGTCTTCGGTGCTGCCTGTTGAGTGGCCAGCAGACGCGGGGCGTTGCGTCGAAGTCGGGCTGTTTTCCCGCTATCCGATCGGACGCGTTCTCGCCGGGGATCGGGTGGTTGAATCCGGGCCCATGCAGGGCGACTACCGGGTCGAATTCGCCAACGGCAACCAACTCGATATCCACAGCGACGGCGAACTCTTTCTGCTCAAGGACAAGCTGGTCGCGCGCCTGGACCGTGAAGAATACGTCGCCCGCGTCCTGCAGCGCGAAGCCAGGGCCGAACCCGCCGAAGCCGCCAAAGCCCTGGCCGTCGCCATCCGCACCTATCTCCTGCAAAACGCCAGCCGCAACGGCGACTGCCTGCGCATCGACGACAGCAGCAATCGTCAGCGTGTCGCCCCACGACCGGCCACCGCCGAGTCGCGCAACATCGCCGCCTGGACCAGCGACCTGGTCTCGCCGGCAGCGCCATCACCTACCACTCCGACCAACCCGGTCCGGACCAGCTCTCCTGGCAACAAGCCGTCGAACAAGCCAGCGCCGGCCAACGCTACGACGCCATCCTGCTGCACGCCTATCCACGCGCCAGCCTCAGTCGCTGGGACAATCCCGTGGCCTCCTGCGAAGCACTCCCAGCCGCCCAAAACTGGCTACAACAACAGCGCCGCGGCTGGCGCCAACGCCTGGCAAGCGAAACCGGCTACAACGAAGTCAACACCTTCGCCGTCTGCCGCCTGACCTTCGGCCGCCCCTACGTCGACCGCGAACGCCAGCGCATCTACGTGCGCGGCGTGCTGTCGCTGCAAGACCGTCTCGACCTGACCCACGAATACCTGCACCTGGCCTTCGAAGCACACCCCAACGGCCAGGATGAAACCTACATCGAAGGGCTCGCCCGCCACCTCTTGCTGGAATAGACCATGAAACTCCGTTATCCACAGGGCTTGCTGTTCCTTTACGCCTGTTGCGTATTGCCGATGACGATGGCCGCCGACGCCGCCGTCAAACTCGACACGCCAATGGGCGGCTGGCGTACCGGTGCCCCCGAAGGTGAAGGCGAAACCTTCCGCCAGGTCATCAACTACCCCGCGTCCTCGGTGAACACCCCGGTCGGGCAGGCCAACACCGCACGCATCACTGGTCAGATCAAAGCTACGCCCAAGACCGATGAACCCGGCCGGCTGATCATCAATGGCGTCAGCATGCCGCTGAAGATCGACCCCGCTGGCCGTTTTGATCGGCCGTTCTCATTCCCCAACGGCAGCAACAGCGTCGAAGTGCGCAGCCCCGATGGCCAGCAACGCCACCGCACGCAGTTCCTCAACACCAGTGGCGGTGCTACACCGGCCAAGTTGCGGGTGTTGCTGGCATGGGACAGCGATGGCACGGATCTGGACCTGCACCTGATAACCCCGGATGGCGCGCACATCTGGTACGGCGATCGCGCAGTTCCCAATGGTGCGGCGCTCGATGTCGATGTGACGACAGGCTACGGCCCGGAGATCTTCGCCATGCCGGCACCGATCAAGGGGCAGTATCTGGTGTATGTGAATTACTTTGGGGGCGGGTATCGGAGTGATGAGTCGGGGCAAGAGGAGGCGGTTCAGGCACTGACCACGGCGCAAGTGACGGTGATTACGGAGGAAGGGACGCCTGACGAAAAGATGGAGACGTTCCTGGTGCCAATGCGAGCGGTGGGGGAGTTGACGTTGGTTAAGGGGTTTAGTTATCCGTGAGTAGAGATTTTCCAGCATGCTGTCGGAGAAGTGAATCAGGCCGAGGCTTGCTGCCCCAGTTAACGCATGATCATTCGTCGTCAAATGTGTCTAGCTCGTCCAGACTTACTTTGACTCGCTGAGGCGCTACGAGCCGGTCTTTAACCGTCGTTACGAGCGCGTCTTCCACTTTGCCATACTAGCCCTCGGCCATTGAATGCTGTCTTGAGTCTTTGTCGGCAGGGTGCATGGTGAGGGGCATAAAAGAAATACCTCTGATAACGTCTTTTTTCCGGACATTAAAAAGCCGGCTTGTGGCCGGCTTCTCGGGGACTGGCTTGGTTTATTTTTGGTAAACCGCGCTAGCCTTCAAAACGTACACCCGGATCTTGCGTCCGGCTGTGGGACTCGGCGAGAAAGTGATCTGCCGGGTCGGTGCGATCTGAGCCTTGGGAAGGGTCGATGCGCAAATGTGGGGCGCAGCATACTGATTTTTTTGGGAAATTCCCAGTGTGGTGTGCGCAATAGAGCACTGGTTGCTTTGGGCTGAATGCAATCACAGCTTCGATGGTGACTGTTCCATCGCCTTCGCGGGCAAGCTCTGCTCCTACAAGGTTGTGCTGTCCTTGAGGGTGGCTTGCCCATGAAAAAAGCTATAAGAACGGCACCGGCGGCCTGCGTTTGTTGAGGGTCGACCACCAGAAGACCCAGCCCAATACCCTGATATTTTGCTCTTCGATTTGCGAAGCCCTGAAGATTTCATCCGGGTATTCGGCGCTGTTGTGGCTGCGCATGCGTAATGCGTTGCCCGGGATCCGATGCAGATATTTGATTCGCAACATGCCGTCGTGCTCGATGGCGTAGATCTCGCCATCGATAATTTGCGTGAGCCCGCGGTCGATGGCGAGGAGAGAGCCGTCTTCAATCTTTTCGGCCATGCTGTTGCCGATCATGCGCGCGCAGATGGCGTCGGCGTGGTTGATTTCCAGGGAGTCGAGATCGACGCGAGGCAGGCGGATGGATTGGCTGGGGTCCTTCACGACCTGGGTTTTGTGGGTGCCGGGCGTGATGGTTGTTTCTTTGTAGAAAGGCAGCTCGACATCGGTCGGTTCGATGACCCGGTAGGTGCCGCGGATCGCCTGGGCGTCGAAGGTGTTGCCGGACTCGTCGAGCAGACGCAGTTCCTTGGGGTCTTTCGGGCCTTCGCTGGTTTTCAGCCACTGACTGTTCACGGACAGTTTTCTGGCGACTTCTTCCATGCAGTGGGCGGGCACACCGCGGGTGTACCAGTTGTGGACGTTTTGCGGCGCCGTATCCAGGAATTCGGCGAATCCTGTTGTCGTAATGTTCGCCGCTTCGAGGAGCGCTTTAAACCGTGGACCGCTAGTGTTCTTTTTCATGAAAGCGAGTCTACTGGCGCCGGGTGGGGCTTTGAATAAACGAACTGTTCAATTTACGAGGGAAATTTCGACCGGATGTAAGACGCGTTTGGGGGAAATTAAACAACAAAACTCATGTTCACAGACTCCTATACGGCGTGTTTAAAGAAGGTTTTTCAGGCGCCCACAAAAAACCCCGGATCAACCGGGGTTTTCTTGCAGCTTGCAGACAAACGCTGACAGCTGGCTTTAGCCTTTGTAGGCGGCAACCGACTTCATGATCTCGGTGCGAGCGGCTTCTGCGTCGCCCCAGCCTTCGATCTTCACCCATTTGCCTTTTTCGAGGTCTTTGTAGTTCTCGAAGAAGTGCTTGATCTGTTCCAGCAGCAGCGGCGGCAGATCGGTGTATTCCTTCACGTCGACGTACAGCTGGGACAGCTTGTCGTGTGGGACTGCGATGACTTTGGCATCGCCGCCGCCGTCGTCGGTCATGTGCAGGATGCCGACCGGACGAGCGCGGATGACCGAGCCTGGAGCAACCGGGTACGGGGTCACGACCAGCACGTCGAGGGGGTCACCGTCGTCGGCCAGGGTGTTCGGGATGAAACCGTAGTTGGCCGGGTAGAACATCGGGGTGGCCATGAAACGGTCAACGAACAGGCAATCGCTGTCTTTGTCGATTTCGTATTTGATCGGCGCGTGGTTGGCCGGGATCTCGATCGCGACGTAGATGTCGTTCGGCAGGTCTTTGCCAGCCGGAATCTTGCTGTAGCTCATTGGGCGGTGCCCCCGTTAGTTGACCAAAAACACTTGGCCGGATTGACCAAAAAGTGGCGGCGATTATAGGCATATTCCGCCACCGTTGCTATGGACCAGAGGTCGTGTAGACCTTAGTCGTGTGCCTGATAGACCGGGTCTTCGGCCAGAAGTTGCCGCAACCGGGCCAGTGGGTCCTGCCGGTAAAACAGCTTCAGCTGCTGATAGACCTCAGGATACGCCTCGTGCAGCAAATCCGGGGCGCTGAAGAAGTATTCGCTGGTGACCGCGAAAAACTCGGCGGCGTTTTCCGCTGCGTACGGGTCGATGGCGGTTTCGGCGTCGGGATTGCGCTCCAGTTGGCGGTCGAGGTCGTCGTAGGCCTCTTGCATGACCTTGGCCCAGTCGCTGACTCGCATGTCCGCGTGCAGCGGCGGCAGGCCGTTGGCGTCGCCGTTGAGCATGTCGAGTTTGTGCGCGAGTTCGTGGATCACCAGGTTGTAGCCTTCCCAGCCGCCGCTGGCCATCACGCCGGGCCAGGCGAGGATGATCGGGCCTTGTTGCCAGGCCTCGCCGCTGTGCTCGCCATCCCACTCGTGCTCGACGCCGCTGGCGTCACGATGGCGTTGGGGGCTGAGGAAGTCGTCGGGGTACAGAACGATTTCGTGGAACCCCTGATACCAGTTCAGATTACCCAGATGCAGCAGCGGCAGTTGCGCCTGGGCGGCAAGCAGCAGACGTTGCTCCTGGTGAAGTTCGACACCGGGCAGGGAGGTCAGGTGTTTGTCGTCGAGAAACAGCACGCAGGCTTCGCGCAGCCATTGGTCTTCGGCGGCGCTGATGCCATCGAGGAAACTCAGGTGATGGCGCACCCGCTGCCACATGTCGTCGGCAATCGGGTGCTTGCCCAGTATGCGCCGGCGACGCCAGGCGCTAAGCGACCACATGCCGGATCAGCGCGGGTGGGCTTTGGACGCGGCGTTGCCGAAGCGGCTGCGGACGACGCCGATGATCATCGGTACCAGCGACAGCAGGATGATGCCGACCACCAGCAACGACAGGTTTTGCTTGATGAAGGGTACGTTACCGAAGAAGTACCCGAGCGTAACCAGGCCACCGACCCACAGGATGGTGCCGAGGACGCTGAAGCCAAAGAAACGCGGGTACGGCATTCTCGCCACACCGGCGACGAACGGGGCAAAGGTGCGGATGATCGGCAGGAATCGCGCCAGGGTCACGGTTTTGCCGCCGTGCTTGTCGTAGAAATCATGGGTTTGTTGCAGGTAATCGCGACGGAAGATCTTCGAGTTCGGGTTACTGAAGAGCTTTTCGCCCGCCGTTCGTCCGATCACATAGTTGGTGCTGTCGCCGAGGATCGCCGCCAGCATCAGCAAACCGCCCAGCAGCACCGGGTCCATGCCGCCACCGGCTGCGACGGCGCCCGCGATGAAGAGCAGGGAATCGCCCGGCAAAAAGGGCATTACCACCAGGCCGGTCTCGCAGAAGATCACCAGAAACAGGATGGCGTAGATCCATGGCCCGTAGTTGTTCACCAGCAAGTCGAGGTAAACATCGAGATGCAGGATAAGGTCGAGCGGGTTGAAATCCATGGAGGGCACCTGTGGTGTCGGCCCGACTCGGCAGGCCTGTGCGGATGACTTCGCGAAAGCCTACGGATGGGGGTAGTTTTTCTTACAAGCCGGAAAGGTCAGCATTATACGGGCTGGAGGGTGAAAAGCGCGTCGAGTTTGTAGCGGGGGATTTCGCACAGGACAGCGGGGATTGGCGCGTTTTTTTTGTAGGAGCAAGCTTGCTCGCGATGACGGTGTGTCATTCAACACATGTATCGCAAGCCAGACGGCTATCGCGAGCAAGCTTGCTCCTACAACAAATGTGCGGCGAATCAGAGCTCGTCGCTGATCGGCAACACATAGTTCTTGAACTCGGTGTCTTCCTTGAATCCTATGGATTCGTAGGTTTTCTGCGCCACTTCGTTGTTGCTGCTGGTGGATACACGCATGCGCACGGCATTGGTTTCCTTGGCCATTTTCTTCGCCGTGCGGATCAGGTTGTCAGCCACCAGCTGGCGGCGGGCATCTTCGGCGACGTAGATGTCGTTGAGAATCCACACGCGTTTGAGCGAAAGCGACGAAAAGCTCGGGTACAACTGACAGAACCCCATCACTCGCTGGGTGTCGTCATCGGCCAGGGCCAGGTAGATCACCGACTCCTTGCGACGCAAGCGTTTCTCGAGGAACGCCCGGGACGAGTCCGGATACGGCAACGAGCCATAAAACTCGCGATATTTGACGAATAATGGGGTCAACAGGTCCAGGTGTTCGAGGGTCGCTTGAATAATCCGCATGGTAGGTCTCGTCTTCAAGTGGCTGTCTTACGTCGTGACGGCGATGGGAAACCCTGGCGGCCGTGCATCGATCCTGCCTGAAACTGGAATGGAAACGCAATGCGGAAACGGTTCAGGCATGCGGCGGGTCGAGGAGGAAATTACCTTTTGTATCTGCACCAGTGTCCGACTCCAGCGTCTGAACCTGGGCCTCGTCCTTGAGATTGACCCCCGATAACTGCCGCCGACAGGCTTCGCGCATCAGATACAGCAAACGATGGGCCGCCATGCCGTAACTCAGGCCTTCGAGTCGCACATTGGAGATGCAATTGCGATAAGCATCCGTCAGGCCGATCTTTGGATTGTAGGTGAAATATAACCCCAGGCTGTCTGGCGAGCTGAGGCCAGGGCGTTCACCGATCAGGATGACGACCATCCTGGCGCCCAGCAACTCGCCGATCTCGTCGGCCACGGCAACGCGGCCTTGCTCAACCAGCACCACAGGTGAAACAGACCAGCCCTCAGCCTCGATCTGTTGTTCCATCCGTGTCAGAAATGGCACGGTATGGCGATGAACGGCCAGGGCCGACAAGCCGTCGGCGACGACGATGGCCAGATCGACACCGCCGGGATTGGTCGCTGCGAGATCGCGCAGGGTCTGCGCCGATGCATCACTCAGTTTTCGCCCCAGGTCGGGGCGCTGCAAGTAACTGTTACGGTCCGTTGCCGCGCTGTGCAGCAACAGGCTTTCCCGTCCGCGCGCCGCCAGTTGCGCACCGAGCGCGGCATGGTCGAACGGCAAGTGCACCGCATCCCGGGCCTGGGCGTGGGCGTATTGGAAATCCAGCTGCGCATGGGTGGGCATGCTGGTGCCGGTGCGGCCCAGGGCGATCCGCGCGGGCGTCAGGCGGCGCAGCTCCAGCAACGGGTTTTGCTGATCAACAGGTGGTTTATCCATTACAACACTCATCCCAGTTGCGCCATGGCCTGACGGAAGGCCGGCGGCAGGCTGTCGCCGAAGTGAATTTTGCCGTCCGCCTGCGTGAAGATGCCCATTTTCGCCAGCCATTGTTCGAACTCCGGCGCCGGTTTCAGCCCCAGGGTCTGGCGAGCGTAGAGCGCATCGTGGAACGAAGTGGTCTGGTAGTTGAGCATGATGTCGTCGGAACCGGGGATGCCCATGATGAAGTTGATCCCGGCCACACCCAACAGGGTCAGCAGGGTGTCCATGTCATCCTGATCGGCTTCGGCGTGGTTGGTGTAGCAGATGTCGCAGCCCATCGGTACGCCCAGAAGCTTGCCGCAGAAGTGGTCTTCGAGGCCGGCGCGGATGATTTGTTTACCGTTGTAGAGGTATTCCGGGCCGATGAAACCGACGACGGTGTTCACCAGGAATGGCTTGAAATGTCGCGCCACGGCGTAGGCACGCGTCTCACAGGTCTGCTGATCGATGCCGTGGTGCGCATTGGCCGACAGGGCGCTGCCCTGGCCGGTCTCGAAATACATCAGATTCTGGCCCAGGGTGCCGCGATTCAGGCTCAGGCCGGCGTCGTAGCCTTCCTGCAAGACGTTGAGGTTGATGCCGAAACTGGCGTTGGCCGCTTCGGTGCCGGCGATTGACTGGAACACCAGGTCCAGTGGAACACCGCGATTGATGGCTTCAATCGAGGTGGTGACGTGGGTCAGCACGCAGGCTTGGGTGGGAATCTCGTAGCGCTGGATGATGGCATCGAGCATTTCCAGCATGGCGCAAATCGAGCTGATGCTGTCGGTGGCCGGGTTGATGCCGATCATCGCATCGCCATTGCCGTACAACAGGCCGTCGAGAATGCTCGCGGCGATGCCGGCGGGCTCGTCGGTGGGGTGGTTCGGCTGCAGGCGCGTGGATAACCGGCCGCGCAAGCCCAGGGTGCCGCGGAAGTGGGTGATCACGCGGATTTTCTGCGCCACCAGCACCAGGTCCTGCACGCGCATGATTTTCGACACGGCGGCGGCCATTTCCGGAGTCAGGCCGGGGGCGAGGGCGCGCAGGCTGTGTTCGTCGGCGGCATCGCTGAGCAGCCAGTCGCGAAAACCGCCGACCGTGAGGTGGCTGACTGCCGCAAACGCCTGTTTATCGTGAGTGTCGATGATCAGCCGGGTGACTTCATCGGACTCGTAGGGAATCAGTACTTCCTGCAGGAAGTGGGCGAGCGGGATATTCGCCAGCGCCATCTGCGCGGCCACCCGCTCGCCATCGTTGAGTGCCGCGACACCCGCCAGAAAGTCCCCGGAGCGCGCCGGACTGGCCTTGGCCATGACTTCCTTCAGATCGTCGAAGCAGTAGACCTGGGCGCCGACGGTATGGGAAAAACGTGCCATTTCTGTCTCCGTTTCAAATAGGAAGGTGCGCTGCCCAGTGCTGGCGATTCCTCAGAATGCCACGCACTGTGTCATCAACGCACCTCAATGCAGCTGACTCAGGCCGTCGCCTTGATGCCGTTCGGCGCAAGGGACTCGGGCAGGGGCAGGCCGAGGTATTCGCCCTCGGCAATGATCCCGGCGGCGCGATCCTGAGCTTCAAGTTGCAAGGCCTTGGGCACCGACAGCCAATACGCCAGGCCCACGGCAATGAAACCTGCACTTATCTTGCCAATCAGCACCGGCAGGATGATGGTGGGCTGGAAGTTCGCAGTGAACGACAGGTGATCGCCCAGCAGGAACGCGGCACAAACGCCGAAGGCGATGTTGATCACTTTGTCCTTGGGTGGCATGAAGCGCACCAGGCGGAACATGGCCAGGATGTTAGCGATAGTTGCCAGCATGCCGGCACTGCCGACGGCGCTCAGTCCGATCTTGCTGCCCAGGCTTTCCAGCGGCTTACCCAGGTATTTGCGCAGCAAGTAAACCATCGGGAACGCACCCGCCAGCATAATGCCGATGTAGCCGGCCGTTTCCAGGGCGCGGGTCTGGTCTTCGGCGTCCGCGATGATCGGGTGAAAGCCCCAGCTGCCGAACACCAGTGTGAACACGCCGGTGAAGTACTCGACGATGGAGAACACCAGTACCAGTTTGATGGCAGCGTCCATCGTACGGCCAAAGATGATGAAGCCCTTGATCATCAGGTCGGGCAAGAACCGTAGCCCCAGGGCCAGGCCCACGACGAAGATCAGGATCGGCAACAGGTTGGCGAAGATGCTGCCCAGGCCCAAGGCCAATTGATAGGTGGCTTCACCGTTGGTGGACACCAGGTCCCGTACCAGCGGGTTACTGAACGCGAGGATGACGCTGGCGATCAGTACGCCCAGCGGGATGGTCAAAATGCCCGACATGATGCCCAGGGCCATGTATTTGTGGTCGCGCTTGTCGAGCATCGCCAGACCCATGGGGATCGAGAACACGATGGTCGCACCGCCCATGAAACCGGTGATCAGCGCCATCACCAGCGCTTCTTTGCTAGCCGCCAGCGCCGAGGCCAGGTGATAGCCGCCCATGTCCGAGGCGATGATCATGGTCGCCGCCAGGGCCGGGTCGGCGCCCAGGGAACTGAAGAACGGACCAAAGGCTTTTTCGATGACCACAGTCAGGTAGGGGATGGAAGCCATGATGCCCGCCGCCGGCACGAAGATGTGGCCAGTGGCGTGGATGCCTTCCATGAATTCTTTACCAAGCCCTTCATCGCTGTTGTAGATCGCCGCGAAGGCGCCGAGTACGGCGCAGAGCATGATGAGATAGAGCACGTAATTGCCGATCTGATCCATGCGTGGTGCTTCCTTATTGTTGTTTTTTTATGCGCGGACGCTGCGTGCACGACTGGCGCAGTGCCGTTTGGGGATTTGCGGTTGTTGCATTGCATTCAGCTGCTGATAAGCGCCGAATCCAATGCGAGAAAAAGTAGGGGGCTGATAGTAAAGCGCCTCCCGGCGACCGAAGTCGCCGGGAGGAACGATCAGAAGAAGCCCAGCGGATTGATGTCGTAGCTCACCAGCAGGTTTTTGGTCTGCTGATAGTGATCAAGCATCATCTTGTGGGTTTCACGGCCGACGCCGGACTTCTTGTAGCCACCGAACGCGGCATG